>NZ_JBHXSK010000013.1:158965-230317 GCF_042716195.1 Streptomyces sp. NPDC058683 | reverse complement strand
CTCCGGGGCGCCCCAACGGCGTTGCCGTGCGCGGGTGTTACCAGGCGGCGGCCTTCTCCTCCGAGGGGAGGAGGATCCACAGCGCGATGTAGAGCAGGAACTGCGGCCCCGGCAGCAGGCAGGACAGCAGGAAGATCACCCGCATCGTGGTCGCCGAGGTGCCGAAGCGCCGGGCCAGCGCGGCGCACACTCCGCCGATCATGCGGCCATGGGTGGGGCGGGCGAGCCTGGACATCCGCGTCTCCTTCGTGAGTGTCCGGCGCTGTGAGCGTCCGGTTCGAGGCGGCCCGTGCGGCCCCTCATCTGCCCTCCACGGTACGGAGACGAACCGGGTCGAAGCGTCGCTCTACGGGGCGATCCCGACCCTGGGAATCGTCGGGGTACGACCCTGAGCCGCGTCCTCCTGGGGGAGGGCCGCCGGCCGCCGCCGCGCACGCTGCCTGCGGAGCCGGGCGCGGGCCGCCGGGACCACCGCCAGATGCGCGACGATCACGCCGACCGTGTTGAGGAGGACCGAGTCGACGTCCACCACCCGTCCCGGCACCCCGGTCTGCAACAGGGCTATGCCGAGCGAGATCAGGGCGCCCGCGGCCGCGGTACGGACCAGGGAGGCGAGCGGGGAGACACGGAGACGGCCGTGCACCATCGGGAGCAGCACGCCCAGCGGGGCGAGCAGTGCGAGGCCCTCACCGATCCGGTGGGCCGCCTCGCGCGGGCCCAGCGCCAGGTCGGCGCGGATACCGGCGAACGGGTGCAGGTTGGCGGGCATCACCCACGGCACGTCCAGTGGCCGCAGCATCAGCCAGGCGACGAACGCGAGATGTGCGACAAGGAGGACACCCCCTGTCACACGGACGCGGATCGCGGCGCTGCCGCCGATGGAGCCTTGACGCTGCACGCCCCCGTAGACGCGCCCGCGCACGCGAACGGTTCCGGATAAGTGGGTGAGGCCTCGGACACACGGTCCTCAAGGCGCGCCCCGCAGGACACCCCTCACCCAGAGGAAACCTCGGTGGCCGGCGGCCGGTTCCCACTCGGCGAGTTCCGGACCGCGTCCGTGCACTCGTACCGCAGCAGCGGCTCCCGCCCCGGCCCGCCCAGGATCACCGAACCGTCGCCCTCGGCCGCGGCCGAGTCGGAGAGCGTGCACACGATCTGGCCCAGCGCGTACGCCGTCAGCTGCGCCGGCGAGGTGCTCAGCCGCAGCGTGTCCTCGGGATCCCCGGCCCGGGGCCCGACGACCGACATCCCGCCGCGCACGTACGTCGTGTAGCCCGCCGCCTTCTCGGCGGCCGTGGGCGTCTCCGCGAGCTCGTCAAGGAGCCCCTGGGCGACGATCACCCGCCGCTGCGCGTCCGCCGTGCCCTCCGGGACCCGCACCTCCCGGTCCACGGTCACCAGCGAGGAGCCGCACAGCAGGAACACCTGCACCGGCACCCCGCGCGCGGACTGCGCCGACAGATCCGGCTGGGTCATCGAGCACGGCACCCGCGAGGGCGCCCCGCCGAAGTCGGTGGGCACCTCGGTGGCCCGGATCCCGCACCCGGAGAGCGCGAGCGCCAGTCCGGCGACGGCCAGGAGTCTTGGTACGTGCATCAGGCGTCCTTCTCCCCGGCGTCCTGGCTCTCCTCGGTCAGCGTCGAGGCGTCCCGGGGCAGCCGCAGGGTGAACACCGCGCCGCCCTCGGGGGAGTTGGCGGCGGTGATCGTGCCGCCGTGGATGCGGGCGTTCTCGGTCGCGATGGACAGGCCCAGGCCGCTGCCCTCGGAGCGCGGCCGGGAGGCGCTCGCCTTGTAGAACCGGTCGAAGACGTGCGGCAGGACGTCCTCGGGGATGCCCGGACCGTGGTCGCGTACGGCGACCACCAGGTCCCCGCCTTCTTCCTGGTCCATGCGCACCGACACCCGTACCGGCGAACCGCCGTGCTTGAGCGCGTTGCCGATCAGGTTGGCGAGGATGACGTCGAGGCGGCGCGGGTCCAGGCGGGCGTGGATACCGCGCTCGGCGTCCAGGTCCACCGCGTCCAGCCAGGCACGGGCGTCGATGCAGGCGGTGATCTGGTCGGCGATGTCGACGTCGTCGAGGACCAGCCGGGCCGTACCGGCGTCGAAGCGGGTGACCTCCATCAGGTTCTCGACGAGGTCGTTGAGGCGGCGCGTCTCGCTGACGACCAGCCGGACGGCGGGCTCGATCATCGGGTCCATCGACCCCGACTCCGCCTCCAGTTCCTCCTCCAGGATCTCGGTCACGGCGGTGATCGCGGTGAGCGGCGTCCGGAGTTCGTGGCTCATGTCGGCGACGAAGCGACGCGAGGCGTCGTCCCGCGCGGCCATGTCGTCGACCCGTTTCTCCAGTGCCTCGGCCGCGTCGTTGAACGTCCGTGAGAGATCGGCGAGTTCGTCCGTCCCCGACACCCGCAGCCGGGTGTCCAGCTTGCCCTCGCCGAGCCGCCGCGCGGCGACGCCCAGCCGGTGCACGGGCTTCAGCACGGTGGTGGCGGCGGCCTGCGCGAGCAGCGCCGAGCCGATGAGCGCGAGCCCGGTGGCGATACCCAGCGACCACGCCAGCGAGTTGAGGTCCTTCGCCTCCGGCTCCAGGGACTTCATCATGTAGCCGGTCGGCCCGCCGCCGATCAGCCGCGTCCCGGCCACCAGGTACGGCGTGCCGTGGTCGACGACCCGCTGCCAGTACAGGTGGTAGGCCGACCTGTCGGAGTCGGTCAGCTTCTGCTGCTTGTCGACGGCCTTGCGCAGCGACCGGGGCACGTCGTCGAGCGCGAACGCGCTCAGCCCGTCCGAACTGCCGTACACCGTCTTGCCGTCCGGGTCCCGGCCGACCAGTAACACGCTGAAGCGCTGGCTGCTGTTGGCCATCTGGCCGGCCGTGCGCTGGAGTTCGTCCTGGCTGGGATGGATGGGCAGCACGCCGGCCCGGTTCTGCATCTCCTGCTGGAAGTCGCGCAGCACCGCGTCCTGGGTACGGGTGAGCACGGCCTCGCGGTTCAGCCAGTACGCGATGCCGGACGCGGACACCGCCGCGGTCAGCGCGACGAGCCCGAAGACCACGACGAGCCGCAGCCGCAGGCTGGTGAAGCGCAGCCGGGACACGGCTCCCTTGCGATCCACGGCCCAGCCGCGGAAACCCCCTTGCCGGTCCGTCACTGAGGAGCGTCCAGGCGGTAGCCGACACCACGCACGGTACGGATCAGGGTCGGGGAGGAGGGCACGTCCTCCACCTTGGCGCGCAGCCGCTGCACGCAGGCGTCCACGAGCCGGGAGTCACCGAGGTAGTCGTGTTCCCAGACCAGCCGCAGCAGTTGCTGCCGGGACAGCGCCTGCCCGGGCCGCCGGCTCAGTTCGAGCAGCAGCCGCAGCTCGGTCGGCGTCAGCTGGAGATCCTCGCCGTTCTTCGTCACGGTCATCGCGGACCGGTCGATGACGACGTTGCCGTAGGTCGCCGAGTCGCTGGACTCCCGCTCCCCGCGGCGCAGCACGGCCCGGATCCGGGCGTCGAGCACCCGGCCCTGGACGGGTTTGACGACATAGTCGTCGGCCCCGGACTCCAGCCCGACCACCACGTCGATGTCGTCGCTGCGCGCGGTCAGCAGAATGATCGGCAGCTGGTCCGTGCGCCGGATCCGCCGGCACACCTCGAACCCGTCGATGCCGGGCAGCATGACGTCGAGGACGATCAGATCGGGCCGCTGCTCGCGCAACAGCTTCAGACCGTCCTCACCGGTCGCAGCGGTGGCCACCCGGTGCCCCTGGCGCGTCAGTGAGAGCTCCAGGGCCGTACGGATGGCGTCGTCGTCCTCGATCAGCAACAGGGAAGGCACGGGCTCATTCTGGCCCATGCGGGGCCTGTCGTACGACCTGTGCGGCTGGTAGCTGCCCGCAAACCTCTCTAGCGCCACCATCTGTGCATCTCGTGTGGACTCTCTGTGCCGAACCCCTGTGACAGGTCTGTGACAGTCGGCGGATAAGGCCGTGAAGGTGGCCCGGCAGAGTTCTCGGCACGGGCAGGGAAACCGCCCGAGCAAGCCGAACTACCGGAAGTCCACGACGGGGGGCGCGAGATGAACACGCTGCAAGGCCACAGCACCAGCGCAGTGATCACGCGCCTGCACGACGTGCACCGGGGTTCCGAGAAGTCCGGTGCCGTGAGCGGGCGGGGGTGCGCTCGCAGCACCGGACGTCAGCACACCGCCTTCATGGCGGTGGTTGACGGCTTCACGGGGGAGCCGGCGGCGGCAGCCGCCATGGGCACGGTCGGGGGATCCGCATACGGGGAGGGCACGGGGGAGCGTCGCTCGCTGACCGAGGCGGAGTTCACCGCCTACGTCCAGGAGCGCCGCGCCTCCCTGTACGCGACCGCCTACCACCTGACCGGTGACCGCTTCGAGGCCGAGGATCTGCTGCAGAGCGCGCTGTTCTCGACCTACAAGGCCTGGGACCGGATCAGCGACAAGGCGGCCGTGGGCGGTTATCTGCGGCGGACGATGACCAACCTGCACATCAGCGCCTGGCGGCGCCGCAAGCTCAACGAGTACCCGACCGAGGAACTGCCGGAGACGCCCGGTGACACGGACGCGATGAGCGGCACCGAGCTGCGCGCGGTCCTGTGGCAGGCGCTGGCCCGGCTCCCCGAACTCCAGCGCACCATGCTGGTCCTGCGCTACTACGAGGGCCGCACGGACCCGGAGATCGCGGAGATCCTCGACATCAGTGTCGGCACGGTGAAGTCCAGCATCTGGCGGTCGCTCCGCCGGCTGCGCGAGGACGAGGTCCTCAGCTTCGGCCGTGACGAGGAGAACGCCTTCGGGGAGCTTGTCGCCTGAAGGTAAGGGGATCCGGGGGGATCCCGACGGGGAGGGCCCAGGGGGGACTCACGGGGGACGCGAGTCAGGGCCCATGGGGGAAGCGAGTCCGGGGGGACTCGCGGGGGAAAGCACGGGGGAGCTCCGCCACGGGGGACACGGGGGTGTTCGGCGGAGCGACGGGGGAGCGGGACTGGAGGGCCGGGGGGTCCATCCAGTCCCGCGCCCCTTTGCGCCTAAACCGGCGCCGCTCTCGCGGACGTGGTTGCTCGCCGTCGTGGTTCCTCAATCAATGGTTGCGGTGGTCTTCGCTCTCCCGTGGCGCCCGACGGCGGCCGCCGCCAGTCGGCCCAGTGCCTCGTCCCGGTCGCACGGGTGGGCGCCCAGCGACACCTGGCGGGACACGATCGCCCGCTCCGCGCGCATCAGCCGCCAGCCGCGGCGCAGCAGGAACGGCACCGACTTGCGGCCCTCCTTGAGATCGCGCAGGAAGCGCCGCCGGAAGGTCCGCATCGGGCCCCGGTTCAGGCAGAGCGCGTCGGCCAGCAGCCCCAGCTTCCGGCAGCGCTCCACGATCTCGGCGGCGAAGATGCCCTCCGCGATGAACAACGGGGTACGGCCGATGTGCACCGTCTCCTCGCCGGTACGGGCGCTCAGTGCGATGTCGTACAGCGGCACCGGCGTCGATCCGGTGGCGCAGAGCTGGGCGATGGCCTCGACCGCGACCTCCGCGTCCCAGGACTCCGGGTGGTCCCAGTCGATGTCCGAACTTCCCGCCACCAGCGGCAGGGTCGGGTCGTCGCCCTCCTTGTAGAAGTCGTCGAGGCGCAGCACGGGCAGCCCGGAGCGGGCGGCGACGAGTGACTTGCCCGAGCCGGAGGGGCCGCACAGCAGCACGACGCGGGCGGGGGACGGGAGATGAAGGCTCACGGAACACCAGTTTGACGCATGGGGGGCCTCCTGCCGACCCCGCGGGTCGGCTTTGGAGCGTGAGTCACACCTCAACTACCCTGAGTGCCGACACGATCACCCTGTGCATCCGAAGGTGGCATCAGCAATGGCCCGAACCGCGTCCTTCCCGACTCCGACCGCCCAACGCGCCCTGGTGGCACTCGCCACGGCAGGCGTCGCGCTCGGCGCGGGCGCCGCTACAGCCGCCGCGGACACCCAGGCCGTCATGGACCCCCTGGTGCGGACCCGGCCCACCTCGCTCGGTCACATCGACCCGAAGGCGGGCCTGCAGGCGCTGGGGGCCGTACTGCCGTACGTCACGGGGCCGGTGGCGGGGCTGAAGCCCAACCCGCTGGCGGGGACGGGTGTCGACCCCCTGGACAACGGGGTGGGGACGCAGGTGGCGGACTTCAAGCCGCTGACGTCGAGGATGCTGACGGGGCCGGTGGCGCAGGCCCCGTCGGTCGGGGCGATTCCGATGGTGGGGCAGGCGCTGGACAACGCGGGGAGTTGAGCGCCCCGCAAGGCGTGGGGAACTGCGCGACCAGCCACGGGCGGCCCGCAGTTCCCCACGTACGGATACGGATCAGTAGGAAGACCCTGACGCGCCCAGCGCCCCCGTCGGGTGCCAGACCGTCTTCGTCTCCAGGAACGCCGTCATGCGCTCGGTGCCCGGGGTCCGCGTCCAGTCGTCCACAGGCTGTGGACGAAGCACGCGCTTGAGGTTGTCGGCCGCCGCGATCTCCAGCTCCTTCGCCAGCGCCTCGTCGGCGCCCGCGAGGTCGATCGCGTTGACGTCCTGGTGGGCGGCGAGCGGCGCCGCGATCTCCGCCGTACGGCCGGACAGGATGTTGACGACTCCGCCGGGGACGTCGGAGGTGGCGAGCACCTCGGCCAGGGAGAGGGCCGGGAGCGGGCACTTCTCGCCGGCGATGACGACCGCCGTGTTGCCGGTCGCGATCACGGGCGCGACCACGGACACCAGGCCCAGGAACGACGACTCCTGCGGAGCCAGGACCGCCACCACGCCGGTCGGCTCGGGGGAGGAGAGATTGAAGAACGGGCCCGCGACCGGGTTGCCGCCCCCGATCACCTGGGCGATCTTGTCGGTCCAGCCCGCGTACCAGACCCAGCGGTCGATGGTCGCGTCCACCACGGCGGCCGCCCTGGACTTGCCGAGGCCCTCGGCGTCCGCGACCTCGCGCACGAACTGGTCCCGGCGGCCCTCCAGCATCTCCGCGACGCGGTAGAGGACCTGACCGCGGTTGTACGCCGTCGCGCCGGACCAGCCGCCGAACGCCTTGCGCGCGGCCACGACCGCGTCCCTGGCGTCCTTACGGCTCGACTGCGGCGCGTTGGCCAGCCAGTTGCCCTTCGAGTCGGTCACCTCGTACACCCGGCCGCTCTCGCTGCGGGGGAACTTGCCCCCGACGTACAGCTTGTAGGTCTTGAAGACGCTCAGACGCTGCTGCTCAGTGTTCTTGGGCTTCTCAGACATCGAGGTACGCCTCCAGGCCGTGACGGCCGCCCTCGCGGCCGAAGCCCGACTCCTTGTACCCGCCGAACGGCGAGGTGGGGTCGAACTTGTTGAACGTGTTGGACCAGATCACGCCCGCGCGCAGCTTGTTCGCGACGGCGAGGATCCGCGAGCCCTTCTCGGTCCAGATGCCGGCGGACAGGCCGTAGGGCGTGTTGTTGGCCTTCGCCACGGCCTCGTCGGGCGTGCGGAAGGTCAGGACCGACAGGACCGGGCCGAAGATCTCGTCGCGGGCGACGGTGTGGGCCTGGGTGACGTTCGTGAAGAGCGTCGGGGCGAACCAGTAGCCGGCGGACGGGATCTCGCAGGCCGGGGACCAGCGCTCGGCGCCCTCCGCCTCGCCCTGCTCGACGAGGGAGGTGATGCGCGCGAGCTGCTCCTCGGAGTTGATCGCGCCGATGTCGGTGTTCTTGTCCAGCGGGTCGCCGAGGCGAAGGGTGGACAGCCGGCGCTTCAGGGAGTCGAGCAGCTCGTCGTGGATCGACTCCTGGACGAGGAGCCGGGAGCCCGCGCAGCAGACCTGGCCCTGGTTGAAGAAGATGCCGGTGACGATGCCCTCGACCGCCTGGTCGATGGGGGCGTCGTCGAAGACGATGTTCGCGCCCTTGCCGCCCAGTTCGAGGGTGAGCTTCTTGCGGCTGCCGGCGACCGTGCGCGCGATCTCCTTGCCGACGGCGGTGGAGCCGGTGAAGGCGACCTTGTTCACCTCCGGGTGGGCGACGAGCGCGGCGCCCGCGTCGCCGTAGCCGGGGAGGATGTTGACGACGCCCCTGGGCAGGCCCGCCTGGCGGCAGATGTCCGCGAAGAAGAGCGCCGACAGGGGCGTGGTCTCCGCCGGCTTGAGGACGACCGTGTTGCCGGTGGCCAGCGCCGGGGCGATCTTCCACGCCAGCATCAGGAGCGGGAAGTTCCAGGGGATGACCTGGCCGGCGACGCCGAGCGGGCGCGGGTCCGCGCCGAAACCGGCGTGGTCGAGCTTGTCGGCCCAGCCCGCGTAGTAGAAGAAGTGCGCGGCGACCAGGGGCAGGTCCGCGTCGCGGGTCTCCTTGATCGGCTTGCCGTTGTCCAGCGTCTCCAGGACGGCCAGCTCACGGCTGCGCTCCTGGATGATCCGGGCGATGCGGAAGAGGTACTTGGCGCGCTCGGAGCCCGGCAGCGCGGACCACTTCTCGAAGGCTTTGCGGGCGGCCTTGACGGCCCGGTCGACGTCCTCGGCACCCGCTCGGGCGACCTCGGAGAGGACCTCCTCCGTGCTGGGGCTGACGGTCTTGAAGACCTTGCCCTCGGCCGAGTCGGTGAACTCGCCGTCGATGAAGAGGCCGTAGGCGGGCGCGATGTCGACGACGGAGCGGGACTCGGGCGCCGGTGCGTACTCGAATGCGGTGGTCATCTTTTCCTTGGCCATGGTCGATCAGTCCACCGTCACGTAGTCGGGGCCGGAGTAGCGGCCGGTGGCCAGCTTCTGACGCTGCATCAGCAGGTCGTTCAGGAGCGAGGAGGCGCCGAAGCGGAACCAGTGGTTGTCCAGCCAGTCCGCGCCCGCGGTCTCGTTCACCAGGACGAGGAACTTGATCGCGTCCTTGCTGGTCCGGATGCCGCCGGCGGGCTTGACGCCGACCTGGACACCGGTCTGCGCGCGGAAGTCGCGCACGGCCTCCAGCATGAGCAGGGTGTTCGCCGGGGTCGCGTTCACCGCCACCTTGCCGGTGGAGGTCTTGATGAAGTCGGCGCCGGCGAGCATGCCCAGCCAGGAGGCCCGGCGGATGTTGTCGTACGTCGACAGCTCCCCGGTCTCGAAGATGACCTTGAGCCGGGCGGCGCCCGAGGCCTCCTTCACGGCGACGATCTCGTCGAACACCTTGCGGTAGTTCCCCGCGAGGAACGCGCCGCGGTCGATGACCATGTCGATCTCGTCGGCACCCGCGGCCACGGCGTCCCGCACGTCGGCGAGCTTGACCGGCAGCGCCGCGCGGCCCGCCGGGAAGGCGGTGGCGACCGAGGCGACCTTGACACCGGAGCCGGCGACGGCCTCCTTGGCGGTGGCCACCATGTCGGGATAGACACAGACGGCGGCCGTGGCGGGGGTCGTACGGTCCGTCGGGTCCGGGTGGACCGCCTTGGCGCCGAGCGCCCGGACCTTGCCCGGGGTGTCCGCGCCTTCCAGCGTCGTCAGGTCGACCATCGAGATGGCGAGGTCGATGGCGTACGCCTTCGCGGTGGTCTTGATGGAACGGGTGCCGAGGGAGGCGGCACGCGCCTCCAGGCCGACCGCGTCGACGCCGGGCAGCCCGTGGAGGAAGCGGCGCAGCGTGCTGTCGGACGCGGTGACGTCAGCAAGTGCGTGGGGTGCGGTGGTGGGCATGGTCACCACCCGAGCATATCTACGCGCGTAGCGGCTGTACACCCCGAGGGTGCGGTTCTTATCAGGGGCGGCTGGGCGGGCGCCCCTGGAGCACGGGGCTGTATCGATCCCCGGCTGCCGCCGCGTGGGCGCGAGCAACCACGGACCACCCGCCCCGGCGCAGCTGCACGCATCCCGCACGGCGCGAAGGCGCACAGCTGAGGCAGAATCGCCGCATGACCACGCCCCTCGTCAAGGACCGCATCTACCGCTCGCCCCAGGCGCTGATCGGCGGCGTACTCCTGCTCGCCATCGTCGGCTGGCTGGGCATCGACGCGCTGCTCCGGGGCCACGGCCACACCCCCTGGCTCGCCCTGGCCGCGCTGATCCTGCTCGTGCCGCTGGTGGTGGCGTTCACCCTGCGCCCGGCGGTGTTCGCGGGCGAGGACCGGCTGCGGGTACGCAACCCGTTCCGGGTGATCACGCTGCCGTGGGGGGAGATCGCCGCCCTGCGCTCCGGCTACTCGAACGAGGTGATCGTCAAGTCGGGCGCGAAGTACCAGCTGTGGGCGATCCCCGTCTCCCTGCGCAGCCGCAAGAAGGCGGCGCGCCGGCAGACGAAGGCGGAGTCGGACGCGCAGGGCGGGCGGACCGGGTCCACCGGGCGCGTGTTCGGGGGCCTGCGGGAGCCGAGCGGCGCGGCCGGGCCGCTGCGCGCGGAGACCGACAAGATCATGGACGACCTGCGGCAGCTGCTGGAGCAGCGGGGCGAGGCCGAGTCCGCGCAGGGCGAGGTCACGGTCCGCTGGGCGTACGAGGTGGCGGCACCGGCGATCGCGGGAGCGGTGCTCCTGGTGATCCTGCTGGCGATCGGCTGACCGGGCCCGGTCCGGCACCCGCCGGCACCGCGTCGACCCGCACCCGCACCCGCACCCGCGCCTCGTCGCCGGGCCCTCGGGCCCGGCCCGCACCTCCGTCTCGGTGCCGGACCCTCGGCCTCGCCAGCGCGCCCTCTGCCCCGGCTCCGCCCCCGCACGCTCGGTGCCGGACCCTCGGCCTCGTCGACGCATCCCTGGCCCCGTCCCCGCGCCTGCACGCTCTGCCCCGGTCGGCCCCGCACGCTCTGCCCCGGCCGGTCCCGCGCCCTCTGCCCCGCCCCCGCATGCCGGTGCCGGGCTCACCGTCGTGGGTGGCCCGGCACCGTGGTTCAGGGGTTTTCTCCGGTGGGTGTCAGCGGACGTTGACGTAGTCGGACGGGGAGACCGCGGCGGCGGTCGTGGCCGTGCCGGCGTAGGACCACCGGTAGTCGCCGTCCGTGTACGCGCGGACCGTGGTGGAGACGGTGCCGTCCGCGGCGGTGGCGGCGGTCTTCAGGGTGCTCCAGGTGCTGCAGCCCGCGGCACGGAACTGGAGTTCGACGGACTGGCCGGCCCCGGCCGCGGCGAACGCGCCGGTCGCCCAGCCCGCGTTCTGCACGTCGCCCTTGACCGTGAGGAGCTTGCCCCACTTCACCGGCTCGGGGGTGGCGTCGACGGTCAGCCGGCTGTCGCGCTTCAGGGCGAACGTGGCCGCGCTCTCCAGGAACTGGGCGTCGCCGTCGGCGCCGATCGCGTACGCGCTGACGCTCCAGGTGCCGGCCAGCGCGTCGTCGGCCGGAGCGGTGCCCGGGGTGAGGTTGAAGGTCAGGGTGCAGGTGGTGGTGGCGTCGGCGGTGGGGGCGCAGTCCGTCGCGGCCGGAACCGTGCTGTCCTGGGCGGCGTACGCGCCGTGGTACAGCGTGGCGTTGATCTCCGAGAGGCCGGTCGGGTCGGTCGCGGTGACCGCGACCGAGACGGTTCTCGCGTCCGTACCGACGACGACGGGGTCACCGTTGTTGACGACGACCCCGGTGACGTAGGTGTCGCCGTACTGCTCGTCCGCGTGTGCGGCCGGAACGGCGAGGGCGGACAGGGCCACGACGCCGCACGCGGCGGCGACGGCAGAGTAAATGCGCATGCGAATTCCCCAGTCTGAATGCCATGGCCGGCCAATTCCCGGTAGCCGGGCCCGAATTGACGTGTGCAGCGTACTCACCGAGTGGAGATTTTGGAATGCTTTCGATGGTTGTCTAAGGGGATCGGTGTTTTTCCGCTAAAGAGAAGTGCGGGCGAATATCGGCTGCGTCGATTCCATGGAAAACCGAAGGGAAAACTCGACCCTAATTTCAGCGGACCTGGCGGCCACCTACGCGTACCGCGCCCGGCGGGCGGCCCTGTGGGACAGCTGTATGAACGAGGGGCAACCATTGGGTGAAGCATGCTCGGTACATTAAAGAGGGGGCAATCGTTGTCACTCGCGTCTCACTACCCTGCGGGTGCCGCATGGAGGACGAACCAGCGTCCGAACGTGCGGCCTTCCTGACAACGGGAACGGCAGGGGTGGGGATGGATGGCGGCAAGACAGGGGGGCGCGGCCGTACCTGGCACGCGCTGCCAGATAGACATATCCGCAGACGGAAGTTACCTGTGGCGGCTCACGGCCACGAACGGACGGGTGATCGCCGTGGCGGCCCTGACGTACCGCAGCTACGAGGAGTGTCGAACGGCGTTCGAGCGAATGTGCGCCGATGTCGTCGGATTACCCGGGGGTGTGCACCACACCTCCGAAGGCAACGGCTGGGTCTGGCGGTTGCGTGATCCGGCCGGCGGCGCGCTGGCCGTGTCGTCGCGCGCCTATGAGCGGCATTCGACCTGTCAGGCCGCCTATGAGCGATTCCGGGGTCTCCTGGTCGATATCGGGGCAGGCGCCATGATCGCTTGGGAGGACATGGACTGACGGTTCTGCCGTCGTTTCGGCAGTTCGCCACGGGGGGCAATGCGCAACAGGGGTCCGAACCCGCCACAACGGTGGGTTCAGACCCTTTTGCGTTCCTCCTATCGCCGCGTTCACGTCAATCCCGGAAGTTGCCTCTCGGGGACGCCTCGTTCACTTGCGCGTGTGCGGAAGTCCATCAGGCCTCAGGAGCGTCGACCCATGTGACGACGCGAATAGACGAGCGACCACTGGGTCCGGTGGAGGACCCGCCGAGACGCCTGTACGCCGATCCGGGCGTCCCGGACCGGGTGTTCAGGGGTGCTCTGCGGGGCGGCGGTGCCCTGGTGCTGGCCATCATGCTGCTCGTCGGCGGCTTTCTCACCTACCGGGCCTGGCAGGCCCTGTCGGTCGCGAAGTGGGGCTTCGTCACCACCGAGGCCTGGGAGCCGGACGGCGGCCATTTCGGTATCGCGGCCGTGCTCGTCGGCACGATCCTCATCGCGCTCGTCGCCATCGCGTTCGCCGTACCGCTGGCGCTCGGCACGGCGCTGTACATCTCCGAGTACGCCCCGCCGCGGCTCCGCCGGACCCTCGTCAGCATCGTGGACCTGATGGCCGCCGTGCCCTCGGTGGTCTACGGCCTGTGGGGGCTGTTCTTCTTCCAGGGGCACGTGGTCTCCCTGTCGCGCTGGATCTCCACGTACTTCGGATGGATACCGCTCTTCGAGGTCGACGGCGCCGATCCGCGCGACCCGCTCGCCACCGCCACCGTCTACACCTCCTCCACCTTCATCGCCGGCATGGTCGTGTCGCTGATGGTCGCGCCGATCATCTGCTCGGTGATGCGCGAGGTGTTCTCGCAGGCCCCGGTCGGCGAACGGGAGGGCGCGTACGCGCTCGGCGCCAACCGCTGGGGCATGATCCGCAGCGTCGTCCTGCCCTTCGGCAAGGGCGGCATCATCGGCGGCACCATGCTGGGCCTGGGCCGGGCGCTCGGCGAGACCATCGCCGTGTACCTGATCATCTCGCCGGTGTTCGCGATCCAGCCGCACATCCTCCAGAACGGCACCAGCTCGGTCTCCTCGCTGATCGCCCTGCGCTACGGCGAGGCGAGCGAGATCGGCATGTCGGCGCTGATGGCCGCGGGCCTCGCGCTGTTCCTGATGACCCTCGTCGTCAACTTCGTCGCGTCGTCGATCGTCGCCCGCAGCCGCTCCGGCGCGACCAGCGACTCCTGAGGAGAACCAGCCCCGATGACCGTCACCACCGCACAGAGCCCACCCGGCGACCAGGGACCGCGGACGACGCCCGCCGAACCGCCGGCGCCGCGCACCCGGCTGCCCGAACGCCGCGGCGGGCTCACCGAGTCACGCCGCAACCTGTCGACGCTGCGCGCGACCGACGTGTACGCCATGCTCGGCGCCGCCGCCGCGTCCCTCGCCGTCACCTGGCTGATGTTCGACCGGCTGCTGCCCTTCAACGGCGCACTGGGCTTCATCGTGATCGCCTACGTGCTCTTCCTCGGCCTGTACGCGCTGCTGGTCTCCTTCGACGAGGACGGGCCCGCGGTGCGCGACCGGGTGGCCGCCGCCGTCGTCCAGAGCCTCGGCGTGGTGATGATCGCCGTCCTGGCCTTCGTGATCGTCTACACCATCTACGAGGGCCGCGACGCGCTGCCGCACCTGAACTTCTACACCCAGTCGATGGCCGACGCAGGCCCGATCGAGCCGCTCAGCGTCGGCGGCATCCTGCACGCGATCGTCGGCACCCTGTGGCAGATCTCCATCGCCCTGGTGATCTGCATCCCGTCCGGACTGGTGTGCGCGGTCTTCCTCAACGAGGTGCCGGGCGCCTTCAGCCGGTTCGTCCGCACCATCGTCGAGGCGATGACAGCGTTGCCGTCCATCGTCGCCGGCCTGTTCATCTACGCGACCTTCATCCTGGCGCTGGGCTTCGACCGCTCCGGCCTCGCGGCCGCGCTGGCGATCTCCGTGATGATGCTGCCGATCATCATCCGCGCGTCGGACGTGGTGATCCGGCTGGTCCCGGGCACGCTGCGGGAGGCCTCGTACGCGCTCGGCACCTCGCGGTGGCGCACGGTGTGGCACGTGGTGCTGCCCACCTCACGGTCCGGACTGATGACGGCGATCATCCTGGGCACGGCCCGCGGGGTGGGCGAGACCTCGCCGGTCCTGCTGACCGCCGGATACACCGCGGAGCTGAACACCGATCCGCTGCACGACCCGATGGTGTCGCTCCCGCTGGCCACCTTCGAACTGGTCAAGTCCCCCGAGCCCACCTACATCGCCCGCGGCTTCGGCACCGCCGCGGTGCTGCTGGTGCTGGTGCTCGTCCTGTTCGTCATCGCCCGCGTCATCGGCGGCCGCGGGCCGGGACAGCTGACCCGCCGTCAGGAGCACCGCCGGGTGAAGGCGTCCCGCCGCGACGCCCGGCGCTTCGCGGCCCACGCCGGCACCGCCCAGCCGTCCGTCAGACCCGCACCGACGAGGAGCACCCCGTGATACCCGCATCTGTCCGACGCCCGGGCGCTACGCGCGTGTACCAGGCGCTGGCGATCTGCGTCGCCCTGGTCTGCGTGCTGCTGGCGCTGCACCCGCCGGGTGCCTTCGCCGCCACCTACGTCAAGATCAGCGGATCCGGCTCGACGTGGAGCTCCAACGCCATCGAGCAGTGGCGCCGTAACGTCAAGCAGCAGGGACTCACCGTCAACTACTCGGCCGTCGGCTCGTCGGTCGGCCGTACCCAGTTCGCGAACGGCACCTCCGACTTCGGTGTGTCCGAGATCCCCTACGGCCTCACCGAGTTCGGCACGACGGAGGCTCCGCCGCAGCGCAAGTACGCCTACATGCCGATCGTGGCCGGCGGTACGTCGTTCATGTACAACCTGAAGATCGGCGGCAGGCAGGTGACCAACCTCCGGCTGTCCGGAGACGTCATCACCAAGATCTTCACCGGGAAGCTCACCCAGTGGAACGCGCCGGAGATCAAGGCGGACAACCCCAAGCTGAACCTTCCCGCCCGCCGGATCGTCCCGGTCGTCCGCTCCGACGGCTCCGGTACGACCGCGCAGTTCAGCCTGTGGATGTCCAAGCAGTACGGCTCCCTGTGGAACGACTACTGCCGCCGGGCGGGCAAGTCCACGCCCTGCGGTCTGACGTCGTACTTCCCGGTGATCCCCGGTTCGGGCTTCGTCGCCCAGTCGCAGTCGCTCGGCGTCGCCGGCTACACCAAGCAGCCCCAGGCCGAGGGCGCCATCACCTACGTCGAGTACTCCTACGCGCGCAACGCGGGCTTCCCGGTGGCCAAGGTCCTCAACAAGGCCGGCTACTACATCGAGCCGACCGCCTCCAGCGTGGCCGTCGCGCTCACCAAGGCCCAGATCAACAACGACCCCCGCTCCGCGAACTACCTCACCCAGAACCTGGACTCCGTCTACACGTACGGCGACAAGCGCACCTACCCGCTCTCCTCCTACAGCTACATGATCATCCCGACCAAGGAGGAGATGGGCTTCACCAAGGCCAAGGGCGCGACGCTGAGCACGTTCAACGACTACTTCCTCTGCGAGGGCCAGCAACTGGCGGACCGGCTCGGCTACTCGCCGCTGCCGAAGAACCTGGTGCAGGCGGCCATGGACCAGACGAAGAAGATCCCGGGTGCGGTGGCGGGGAACATCGACATCAGCAAGTGCAACAACCCGACCTTCTCCGGCGGGAAGAACGTACTGCTGCAGAACGCCCCCTACCCGCAGGCGTGCGACAAGAAGGGGTCGGACCAGTGCGCGACCGGCACCGGCGGCAACAAGACGCCCACGCAGGTCAGCAACGGCTCCAGCACGGGCGGCTCCGGCTCCGGCGGCAGCGCCTCGGGCGGCTCCGGCACGACCGGCGGCTCGTCCTCGACGGGCGGCTCGGGCTCGACGGGCACGGGCGGTACGACGACGGGCGGCGCCACCGGCGGTACGACGGGCGGCTCCACCGCCTCGGGCGGCACGGCCGGCGGTATCGACCCCGACACCGGTGAGGCGCTCGGCGGCGGCCAGAACACCGGGGACACCTCGGTGGCCGCCAGTCCGGTCTCCCTGGCCTCGGACGACTCCATGGGCCTGCGCACCGCGCTGATGGCGCTGTCGGCCGTGCTCCTGGTCGGCGTGGTCGTCGGCCCGCCCGTGGTCGCCCGGCTGATGGCGGGCCGGAACCGGCGCAAGGGCGGTGCGGCATGAGCACCGCGCCGAACCTGCGGCCCCGGCCGCGCGTCGTCGTCGCCGTGGGAGCCCTGCTGGCCGGACTCGTCCTGGCCCTGCTCCCGGTCCCGCCCCTCACGACCCCCGCCGCGGCGGCGGGCGGCGAGGACTCCGCGGTGACGGTGACGGGCAAGAAGGGCCCGCACGACGACTTCTCCAAGCTGAAGGTGACCGTCGGCCAGACGAAGGGGCTGCGGTCGCAGGGGGTCCGGGTCAGCTGGACAGGCGGCGCTCCGACGTCGGACAACGTCTTCCAGTACGACTACCTGCAGATCATGCAGTGCTGGGGAGACGATCCGGCCGGGCCCACCCGCGAGCAGTGCGAGTTCGGCAGCACGGGCCTGGGCGATGACGTGATCAGGGGTTCCACCGCCGGGACGAGGAAGGTCTTCGCCGACCCCGAGGCCGCCAACCACTACGACCCGGGGGAGACGCAGTACACCGGTGCGAACGCCTTCGTTCCCTTCCAGCCCGTCGGCGGACTCCCGGCCACCACGTCGTCCACGGACACTACCTACTTCGGTCCGCTGGACACGAACGAGCAGGCCGCCAACCGCACCTTCGCCAACGGCACCGGGGAGGTGAACTTCGAGATACAGGACGCGGTGGAAGCCCCCCACCTCGGATGCGGTGCGAACACCGCGCCCGCCGGCAGCGACCCCGTTCCGCGGTCGTGCTGGCTGGTCGTCGTGCCGCGCGGCACGCACGACGCGGACGGTACGGATGTCCTGAACGCCGGTGGCGGCCGTGAGCCCATTCTCTTCACCTCGCCGCTGTCCGCCACCAACTGGGCCCAGCGGATGGTCGTCCCGCTGTCCTTCCAGCCGGTCGACGAGTTCTGCCCGACGGGCCAGCCGGAGCGGACCACGGCCGGCTCCGAACTGGCGACGGACGCCGTCACGTCCTGGCAGCCGAAGCTGTGCTCGGTCACGGGGAGCACCTTCTCCTTCACCCAGGGAGGGGAGGAAGTGGCCAGGAGCCAGGTACTGAACACGACGTCCGATGCTCCCCTGCTCGGCTTCACCGTCGACCCGGTCGCTCAGAACAATGCCGCGGCCAAGGTCGTGGAGGCGCCGGTGGCGGTGTCCGGAGTGGCGATCGCGTTCTTCATCGAGGGCCCGGACGGTGTCGTCCAGGACATGAAGCTGACGCCACGGCTCGTCGCCAAGATGCTCACTCATTCCTATGTGAAGGACGTGTCGCTCAATACGAAGCCCGACCATCTGAAAGGGAATCCGGACGCTTTCGTCGACGACAAGGAATTCCAGGAGCTGAATCCGGACTTTCCCACGCTGCAGGGAACGCCGAGAAGCCTCATGGTGCCGCTGCAGAGTTCCGACACCACCCGCCTGGTCTGGAACTGGCTCCAGTCCGACGCGGACGCCCGGGACTTCCTGTCCGGGAAGCCGGACCCCTGGGGTACGAAGGTGAATCCCTACTTCAAGGATCTGGACCTGGCGAAGAGCACCGAGCTCACCGACTACCCCAAGGTGGACCCGACGACACCGAACGCCCTCGCCAACAACAGCACCCCCCCGCTGACCTACACCCTGACCGACCTGGACCCGTACACGGCGGACCTGCACGACGGGGCGGTGCGCACCGTCCGGGGCAACAACAACCGCACCGTCGTATGGCAGCCCGGGGGCAACGGAAGCCCGGCCAAGCTGGGCAACGACGTGTCCCCGCCGGGCAGACGCGCCGTCCTGGCGTTCGTCGACACCGCGTCGGCGGAGCGCTACGGACTGAAGACGGCGGCCCTGCGCAACGCGGACGGCACCTTCGTCAAGCCCTCGGCCGGCACTCTTACGGCCGGAGTCGAGGCCATGAAGCCGTCGTCCGTGGACGCCACCGTGCTCGACCCCGATCCGGCGCGCGCCAAGGGCCAGGCCTACCCGCTGACGGCCGTGGCCTACGCCGCGGCCTCGATGAACCAGGACACCGCGACCCGCAAGGCGTACGCGCAGTTCATCAGGTACGTGGCCGGGGCGGGCCAGACCCAGGGCCTGGCGGCGGGCCAACTTCCCTACGGGTACGCGCCGTTGCCGGCCGAGCAGCGCGCGCAGGCCGTGACCGCCGCGAACGCCCTGGAGCAGGGCACCACCACGGGCGACTCCACCTCCGCCCCACCCGGGGAGGACGGCTCCGGGGGATCCGGCTCCGGGTCCGGCACCGGAGGGGTCTCCGGCGGCACGGGCACCGGTGGAGGGACCGCGGGCGGAGCCGGCGGGGGCGGCACCGCCAACCCGTCGCAGGCGGCCGCCGCGAACAGTTCCGCGTCGCCGTCCTCGGGGCCGCAGCAGCCCGTCGCGAGCAGCCAGAGCGGAGTCACCCCCGCAGAGGTCATGGGGATTATTCGCTGGGTTTTGCTCGTCGTTCTTTTCCTCGGCGGTGCGGCAGGACTTTCGGGTCCTCTGCTGCTTCGCCTCGCCCATCGACGGATTCCCTAGGAGATACCTAGGAAGCCTCCCCGTAACCTTTCTCTCGTCGGGAATTGGTTGGTCACCGCGTGGAATTGATGGAAGCGTATGCGGTGGCCGGCCGGCGGGTCGGCAGCACAAAAATCCGGATTCTTATTTCAGTGTTCCGGATTCAGCTTGAACGTCCAGTCTTCGAAAACCAGAAAACAAGGGGTTCAGAAGTGAACGTCAAGTCCTACGCCAAGGTCGGCGCTGTTTTCGGTGCCGCGGCTCTCGGTCTCGGAATCCTCACCTCCCCGGCGTCCGCCGATCCGACCCCGGTCACCGACTACCGTCAGCTCGCGGGTGTCGGCTCGGACACCACGCAGTACGTGGTGAACGGCCTGAGCGAGTCCTCCACGGTGACCAACGCCAGCGGCAAGATCATCGCGTCGTGGAACGCGACCGGCACGTCCACGATCAAGACCAAGGCGACCGGCTGTGACACCGTCGCGCGCCCCGACGGTTCCTCGGCCGGCATCAACGCGCTGAACGCCGACCTGGCCGCGGGCACCCAGTGCATCGACTTCGCCCGCTCCTCGCGCGGCCCGGCGGACACCAGCACCAACGACCTGACCTTCATCCCGTTCGCCAAGGACGGTGTCACCTACGCCACCGACCTGGGCAGCACCCTGCCGACGAACCTGACCACGGCGCAGCTGGCCGCGATCTACAAGTGCACCTCCACCGAGTTCCCGAACGCGCAGCCGCTGCTTCCGCAGTCCGGCTCCGGCACCCGCTCGTTCTGGCTGCAGGCCCTGGGCCTCACCGAGGCCGACCTGGGCAGCTGCGTCGACGGCACGATCCAGGAGCACAACGGCGAGGCGATCGTCAACGCCAACCAGTTGATGCCGTACTCGATCGCCCAGTGGATCGCCCAGGGCAAGGGCCTCTCGGACGTTCCGAACCGCCGTGGTGAGTCGCGCCTGCGCAACATCAACAGCACCGCCCCCACCACGGGCTCGGGCACGGCGATCGCGCTCAACAGCGCCTTCACCCCCGCCTTCCTGCGGAACGTCTACAACGTCGTCCCGACCGCCAACCTCACCAACAGCGTCGTCGCCGAGACCTTCGTCGGCTCCGCCTCGAAGGTCTGCTCCGACCCCACCACGATCACCAAGTACGGCTTCGGCACCCTGAGCAACTGCGGCGACACCGGCACCACGGGCGAGCGCTGATCCGTGCGCATCGTCTGATCCCCGCGTAACGGCCGGGCACCCTCGGGTGCCCGGCCCCACGTGCTGTCCCAGTACATCCGTCAACCGTCCCCCGGGGGGCCAAGCCATGACAGTGCCACTTCCGTTCCGAAGAGCGGCCGCCCTCGCGGCCGCCTGTGCCCTGGTCGTCCTGGGCCTCGTAGCCCTGGTCACCTCACAGTCCCAGCCTGCTCGGGCGGCCTCGGTCGGTGACTTCACCATGACGCCCGGCAGCGGGAACCTGACCGACGCGCAGCCGATCGCCGGCTCCCTCGGGTTCTCCGGCGCCTGTCCCGACGCCGCCATCGAGGACATCAACTGGAACAGCGTTCTCGCGCTGTACGTGGTCCAGCCCGGCGGCACCGAGGCGCTGGCGATGACGGGTATCACCAACGAGGCGCCCTACACCGAGGCGTCCTCGACGGTCTCGCTGGCCGCGGCGGACAACCCGGGCGTGGACGTCCGCAGCCTGTCGGACATCATCACGGGCGACGGAACGTACGAGCTGCGCCTGCGGTGCGTGTCGAACGACGACTGGTCCATTCCGCCCTCGTCGATCGTGCCGGGCGATCCGTACTGGTCCCAGAAGATCACCGTCACCGGAGACCACTGGGTGGTCGGCGAAGGTGCCACGGCCACCAGCGTGGCTCTTCTGGCCGACCCCATCGTGGCCGCGCCCGGCGCGCCGGTGAAGCTCACCGCGACGGTCTCCCCCGCGGCGGCGGCCGGCACCGTCACGTTCTCGGAGGGTGACACGACGCTGGGCCAGGCCACGGTCAGCGGCGGGAAGGCCGAGCTGACGACGACGACCCTGACCGAGGACACCCACCACATCGTCGCCAAGTTCACCCCGTCCTCCACCGCCGAGTGGGGAGCCTCGGAATCCGCCGCCTTCCAGGTGATCGTGCAGTCGGCGAGGTTCGAGATGTACGACACCGCGTCCGGGGACCTGCTGGCCGAGAACCCCCAGCTCGAACGCGGCCAGTCGGTGAAGCTCCTCCTCCGGGGCTGCGAACCGGGTAAGACGTACACGATGGCCCTGCGCAACAACGACACCTCGTTCCCCGACGCCAAGGCCGACGCGGACGGGACGGTCACCTGGCCCACGCTGACCGTGCCGGAGGAGGCCGTGGCCGGGCAGAACTACTGGGACAACACCCCGGACTGCAGCGGCGCGAACGCCGTGGCACAGGTCCGCTTCACCCTCGCCGAACCCTCCTCCGAGTCCCCCTCCGCAAGCCCGACCGACGAGCCCACGGACGAGCCCACCGACGAGCCCACGGACGGTTCCTCCACCGAGCCGACCGACGGTTCCTCCGGCGGTGACACGTCCGGCACCACCTCGGGCAGCACCGGCGGCGGCAGCACCTCCGGCGGCACGTCCGGCGGCTCCGGCGGCGGTGGCGGCCTCGCCTCCACCGGTAGCCAGATCGCGCTGTTCTCGGGCATCGGCGCCGTCGTCCTCACCGCGGCCGGCATCGCCTTCGTCCGGTACGGCCGCCGCAACGGGCTGCTGACCTTCGGCGAGCCCCGCGCCTGACCGACCGCGGAGACACGGGCGGCGGGCCCCCACCCCGCCGCCCGCGCCTCCGTCTCTCCACCTCACACCTCTTCACAGGAGCGCGCCCCGTGACCGTTCTGTCCCCGCCCCCGCCGGCCCAGGCGCCGCCGGCGCCGGCGCCCGAACCCGAGCCCCAGCCCCGTGCGGCGGCACCGCGGGCCGAGCGCCCCGGCTTCGCCTTCGCGGGGGTCGCGCTGTGCCTGCTCTCCGCCCTGCTCCTCGGCTTCGCCGCCAACCTCACCCTCGTGGGGCACCTCCAGCACAGCCGCGACCAGCAGACCGCGTACGACGAGTTCCGCCGGCAACTCGCCCTGGGCGTCGCCCCGGTGGGCCAGCAGACGTACGACGGCAAGATGCTGGCGCCGGGCGCTCCGGTCGCCCTGCTGCGCATCCCGGCCCTCGGCATCAGGCAGGTCGTCGGCGAGGGCACCACCTCCGGTGTGCTGATGTCCGGACCGGGCCACCGCCGGGACACCCCGCTGCCGGGACAGGCCGGCACCAGCGTGATCATGGGCCGCCAGTGGGGGTACGGCAGCCCGTTCAACCACCTGCACGAACTGCCCGTGGGCAGCGACATCCGGGTGACGACCGGTCAGGGCACCGCCGACTACAAGGTCACGGGCATCCGCCGCGAGGGCGACCCGCTGCCGGCCGTCCTCACCGCGAACCAGGGCCGGCTCACGCTCATCACCGCCGAGGGCGGGCCGTACACCCCCTCCGGCACGCTCCGCGTCGACGCGGAGCTGACGAGCCCCGTCCAGCCGGCCCCGCCGCGTCCGCTGGGTCTCGGCTGGATCAGCGGCTCCGAGCAGGCCATGGGCAGCGAGGGCGCCGCCTGGCTCTCCGTCTTCCTCTGGTCGCAGGCGCTGCTCCTGGCCGCCCTGCTCACCGTGGCCGCCTACCGGGTGTGGGGCCGCTGGCAGACCTGGATCGTCAGCGTCCCCGTCCTGGCCGCCCTCGGCCTCGCCGTCTCCGGCGCCGCCACCCGCCTGCTGCCCAACCTGCTCTGAACGACGAGGAGTCCACCATCATGTCCGACACCACCGACACGTCCGGCACCCTCGTCGACGAGATCCTCGACCCGACGAAGAGGATCACGGCCGTCAAGGCGCCGAGGCTCGGCGCGGCCACCGCGCAGAGCAACCCGGCGACGCTGGAGGCCGAGGCCATCTCGGCCTGGTTCGGCAACCACAAGGTGCTGGAGCACGTCTCGCTCACCATGCCCGCCCGCACGGTCACCGCGCTCATCGGGCCGTCCGGCTGCGGCAAGTCCACCTTCCTGCGGATCCTCAACCGCATGCACGAACTGATCGGCTCCGCCTCCCTCTCCGGCCGGGTGCTCCTCGACGGCGACGACATCTACGACCGCGGCCGCCGCATCACCCACGCCCGCCGCGAGATCGGCATGGTCTTCCAGAAGCCCAACCCCTTCCCCGCGATGTCGATCTACGACAACGTCACCGCCGGCCTGAAGCTGGCCGGGGTCAGGGCGGGCCGCGACGACAAGGACTGGCTCGTCGAGGAGTGCCTCACCAAGGCGGGCCTGTGGAAAGAGGTCAAGGACCGGCTCCGCCAGCCCGGCGGCGCGCTCTCCGGCGGCCAGCAGCAGCGCCTGTGCATCGCGCGCTCCCTCGCGGTCCGGCCCCGGGTCCTCCTGATGGACGAGCCTTGCTCGGCCCTCGACCCGACCTCGACGCGCCGTATCGAGGAGACGATCCACGAGCTGACCGACGAGGTCACCATCGTGATCGTCACCCACAACATGCAGCAGGCGGCCCGCGTCTCCAAGCAGTGCGCCTTCTTCCTCGCCGAGCAGGGCACCCCCGGCGTGATCGTCGAACACGGCCCCACCGAGGACATGTTCGGCAACCCGCAGGATCCGCGCACCACGGACTACGTGAACGGCCGCTTCGGATAAGACCGCGACGGCCCCGAACAGGGAGTTCAGAAGTGACCTTGCGGTCTCGGCGCCACCTCCCTCGGGCGCGGTCGGTGACCACCGGACGATCCGGTCGTGCGGCGGACCGTACCGCCGCCGCACGCCGGCTCCTCGCCGTGGCGGCCGTGGCCGCCTCCGCGGCCCTGGCGGGCTGCGCCGCCCCCGGGACGGGCGACAGGCCGTCGGCGGACTCGCCGGTGAGCGCCCCGGCCCCCGCCCCGTCTCGCGCACCGGTGCCCACGTCCGACGGGACGCCGAGCCGAGCCGTTCCGTCCCCCCGCGCCTCCACGGCGCCCACCCCCAGCCCCACGCCCCGCCCGTCGGCGTCCCCGAGCACACCCCAGGCATCGCCCCGGGCCGGACTCCCGGACCCGGCCCCCACCGCCTCCCCGCGCCCCCGCACCACACCCGTCGCCCCGGTGGCATCGCCGCGACCGTCGGCCGAAGCCGAGGCGCAGACGCTCGGCGCGCGCAGCCGGGACGGCTCCACCACCCTGCGGATCGGCTCCTGGTCCGCCCGGGTCGTCCGCGGCGGCCAGGACGCGGTGGACGCCTGCCAGGACGCCGTCCAGTGGACGGGGCCCGACCTCGGCACGGAGGACGGCTACGCGCTGCGCACCGCCGTCGTCGTCGGCCACGACTACTGCGGCTTCGGGCGGTTCGCCGAACTGCCCGTGGGTACGACCGTCACGGCCACCACCCCGCGCGGCACCTTCTCCTACCGCGCGTACGCCACCTACGTCTCACCCGGCCGCGGCACCCCCTCCCACGGCCTGTACTGGGGCGACCTCACGCTCCAGTCCTGCGTCGGGCCGAACACGGGCTTCACCTACCTCATGCGCGTCCAGCCGTAGCCGGCCGGCCGTGAGCGAAGGGAGAGCGGTATGCCACGAGAGAAGGATCGGGACGAGAAGCGAGAGAAGAACCGACCGGAGAACCGCCAGGAGCACCGAGCGGGGAAGAGCGGCGACGGCGGTCCGGTCAACAGCTTCGGCATCGGCAGCGGAGGCGACGCGCTGTTCCGTGGCGGCACGTGGACGCCCTGGAGCAGCGTGCTCGTCGGGCTCATCGGCGCGGCCGGGCTCTGGCTCGGGGTGACCCTGGAGCAGTGGGTGATCGTGGGCTTCTCCGGTGCGATGACGCTCGTCGCCGGGCTGTGGATACGTGCCTCGGTGCGCAGCCACCGGGACGCGCGACGCCTGGAGCGACGAGCGGCCCGCGACCCCGGCCGGTGACGGGGGCCACCGCGGCCGCGCACGCCTGCGCACACCCGAGGTGCCCGGCACCGGGTCCGGCTGACTCGAGGGACCGGACCCCGTGCCGGGCTCTTACGCGGCAACCGGTGTTCCGCCAGTGAGCCGGGGCGGCGGAACGCCTGGGGGCGGATGCCTCCAAGGGGGGCCGGGAGTGCATCCCTACCGCAGTCACAGCGTGCGGTCGCCCTCTCGGCCGTAGGCGGCCGAGAAGCAAGCGAAGGCCCAACTCCCCGTGAATCACGGCGCGCTCGGCCACACCAGGAGCATGTACGCACCGCAGTACACCGACCCCGCCACCGCGGCCGTCAGCGCGAGCACCCGCAACCGCCGTGACGCGCGGGCGAGATACCCGGCGACGGGCAGCAGCAGCGGGAAGCCGGGCAGGAGGAAGCGGGCCCGCGGGAAGTAGACGCCCCCGCTGGCCACCACGATCACCAACAGGACCGCACCGAACACCAGCAGCGGCACCGGCTGCCGGTCCGCCACCGCGAGCCCGAACAGCACGACCGACGCGAGCATCGTCAGGCTCACCACCACCAGGAACAGCTCCGGCCGCGGGACCTGCCCGAACAGGTGCCGCAGCCAGCGCACGGTCTCCGCCCCGCCGTCCAGCTCGTTGTGCCACATCCGCTGTACGGCGAAGTAGCCGTCCCAGCGGCCCAGTCTGAGGCCCACCCAGCCGACGTACGCGCACCAGCCCAGCGGGGCCAGCACGGCCGCCGTCAGCGCGCGGGCCGAGAAGCGGGTGCGCAGGGAGAGCAGCGCGGCGACCGTCACCGCGGCGGCCACCGCGATGCCGGTCGGCCTCGTCAGCCCCGCCAGCACCGAGCCCGCCGCCGCCCACAGCCAGCGTTCGGCGAGCACCGCGTACAGGGTCCACGCGGCGAACGCCGTGAACAGCGACTCGGTGTAGCCCATCCACTGCACCAGACCCACCGGGTACGCCGCCCACAACACGGTGAGCAGCACCCCGACCCGCCGCCCGCCCAGCCGGTCGCCCACCGCGAACACGCCCCAGGCCGCGACCAGCGACGCCAGCCACGCGAGCCCGAGCCCGGTACTGGCCCGGGTGCCCGGGGTCAGCACGGCCACGGCCTTGACCAGCAGCGGATACAGCGGGAAGAACGCCAGGTTGTTGTGGTCGTAGGCGGTGCCGAGCGCGTGCGCGTACCCGTGGTCGGCGATCCCGAGATACCACCGGGAGTCCCACTGCGTCGCCAGCATCGGCCACACCCCGTGGTGCCGCCGGTGCGCCCACACGGCGAGGAACACCAGCCCGGTGAGCCGTACGGCCAGATACGCGGCGAGGGCCGGCGCCGCCCGGCGCAGCGCGTGGCGGGGGACGGCCGCGGTGGGGAGGTGGGGTCGTCGGGAGCCCGGAATGTGTCCGCTGGGGGCGGTGTCGGGGGCGGTCGAGGACACGGCGGCGGCTCCAGACTCCGGTACGACGGCGGTGGCGGGCGTTACCCGACCACCGTTTCCCGGCCGCCGGGGCACGGTGTGGAACCCGGGTCAACTACCGCCGGGAAATCACCCGATGGGGTGCTACGGGCCCGTACATGGGCCAACGCACGGGTGCACCTCGTCGTCAACGGCCACCGCCACGTCCACGAGCGGGCCGGCCGGCGGCCGACGCCGACCGGGACGGTGGGCCGAGGGGCGCCGCCGGGCGCCCCTCGGTTCAGATGCCGGCTGCTGCCGACAGGTCCCGCTTGATCGCGGCCAGGGTCTCGGCCGCCTTGGCGCGGGCCGCCGGGAGGCCGGCGTGCGTGGCCACCGGGACGACCACTTCCAGGTAGCACTTCAGCTTGGGCTCGGTGCCGCTGGGGCGGACGACGACCCGGGCGCCCGTGAGGGTGTAGCGCAGGCCGTCGGTGGGCGGGAGCCGGTCCGTGCCCTGGTTCAGGTCCTCCGCCTTGGTGACCGGGAGGCCGGCCAGGGCGGCCGGGGGCTGCTCGCGGAGCGTCCGCATGGCGGCCGCGATGACGGAGAGGTCCTCGACGCGGACCGAGAGCTGGTCGGTGGCGTGCAGGCCGTGCTCGACGGCGAGGTCGTCGAGGAGGTCGAGGAGGGTGCGGCCCTCCTCCTTGAGGACCGAGGCCAGCTCGGTGATCAGGAGCGCGGCGGTGATGCCGTCCTTGTCGCGGACGCCGTCGGGGTCGACGCAGTAGCCGAGGGCCTCCTCGTAGCCGTAGCGCAGGCCGTCGACGCGGGCGATCCACTTGAAGCCGGTGAGGGTCTCCTCGTACGGCAGTCCGGCCTTCTCGGCGATCCGGCCGAGGAGGGAGGAGGAGACGATCGACTCGGCGAAGACGCCGGTGGCGCCGCGGCGGACCAGGTGGGCGGCGAGGAGGGAGCCGACCTCGTCGCCGCGGAGCATGCGCCACGCGCCGTCGTCCTTGACGGCCGCGGCGCAGCGGTCGGCGTCGGGGTCGTTGGCGATGATCAGGTCGGGGTCGGTCTCGCGGGCCTTCGCGAAGGAGAGGTCCATCGCGCCGGGCTCTTCCGGGTTGGGGAAGGCGACGGTCGGGAAGTCCGGGTCCGGTTCGGCCTGTTCGGTGACGAGGGCGGGGGTGGGGAAGCCGGCGCGGGCGAAGGCGGCGAGGAGGGTGTCCTTGCCGACGCCGTGCATGGCCGTGTAGACGGTGCGGGCGGTGCGGGGGGAGCCGGGGGCCAGGACGGCGTCCGTACGGGCCAGGTAGGCCTCCAGGACGGTGTCGTCGAGGGTTTCCCAGCCGGCCTCGGGGCGGGGGATGTCGTGGAGGCTCGCGATCGACTGGATTTCGGCGGCGATCTCCGCGTCGGCGGGCGGGACGATCTGGGAGCCGTCGCCGAGGTAGACCTTGTAGCCGTTGTCGCGGGGCGGGTTGTGGCTGGCGGTGACCTCCACGCCGGCGACCGCGCCCAGGTGCCGTATGGCGAACGCCAGGACGGGGGTGGGGAGGGGGCGGGGGAGGACGACGGCGGTGAGGCCGGCGCCGGTCATGACGGCCGCGGTGTCGCGGGCGAAGTCGGCGGACTTGTGGCGGGCGTCGTAGCCGATGACGACGGTGCCGGTGCCCTGGCCGTGGTTCTTCAGGTATGCGGCGAGGCCGGCGGCGGCGCGGATGACGACGGTGCGGTTCATGCGCATGGGGCCGGCGCCGAGTTCGCCGCGCAGGCCGGCGGTGCCGAACTGGAGGGTGCCGGTGAAGCGGGCCGACAGTTCGGTGATGTCACCGGCGTCGATCAGCTTGGCCAGCTCGTCGCGGGTGTCCGGGTCCGGGTCCTCGGCGAGCCAGGTCCTGGCCCGGGCGATGAGATCGTCTTGCACGGTCGTCGTCCAACCTCTCGTGGTGTGCCTGCGGCGCCTGTGCTGCTTCGGTGGGGGTGCGCGTAGCGCCTACGGGTGGTGGTGGGTCGGGGCCGGGGTGGGGAGTCTCCGTCCTCGGACCGGCGGTGCTGTCTCTCGTCCTGCACAGGGCGACGGGCGCCGGCCGCTGCGGGCGGAAACTCCCCACCCCGTCCCCTTCCCGCCGCGCGCGACCGACGACCCCCACGAACGACCGACGACCACGACCCACTGCGCGTGCAGCCGACGGTTCGTTCTGGGTTGCGCGTGTAGCCGACGGTTCGTTGTGGGCCGCCTGTGTAGCCGACGGTTCGTTGTGGGTTGCGCGTGCGGGTGACGGTTCGTTGTGGGGCGCGCGTGCAGGCGACGGTTCGTTGTGGGGCCGGGTGGGTGTGTCCGCCCAGGGGCGCGGGGAACTGCGCGACCGGCCGGTGGCGGTCCCGCAGTCGCTCTACGACCCTTCGTGGCACCCTCTGCCGCGTTTCTCAGATCCTGCCCAGTACCTGCGCGAGCAGCTCGCCCATCCGTGCCGCCGAGTCGCGGCCCGCCTGGAGGACCTCCTCGTGGTTGAGGGGCTCGCCGGTCATGCCCGCCGCCAGGTTGGTCACCAGGGAGATGCCCAGGACCTCGGCGCCCGCCTCGCGCGCGGCGATCGCCTCGAGGACCGTCGACATGCCCACCAGGTCCGCGCCGATGACGCGGGCCATGCGGATCTCGGCCGGCGTCTCGTAGTGCGGGCCGGGGAACTGCGCGTAGACGCCCTCTTCGAGGGTGGCGTCGATCTCCTTGCACAGGGCGCGCAGGCGGGGGGAGTAGAGGTCCGTCAGGTCCACGAAGTTCGCGCCGACGATCGGGGAGGTCGCCGTCAGGTTGATGTGGTCGCTGATGAGGACCGGCTGCCCGGGGCGCATGCCCTCGCGCAGGCCGCCGCAGCCGTTGGTGAGGACGATGGTCTTGCAGCCGGCGGCGACGGCGGTGCGGACCCCGTGCGCGACGGCGGCGACACCGCGGCCCTCGTAGTAGTGCGTGCGGCCCAGGAAGACCAGCGAGCGCTTGTCACCGAAGGAGTACGAGCGGATCTTGCCGCCGTGCCCCTCGACGGCCGGCGGCGGGAAGCCGGGCAGCTCGGTGACGTGGAACTCGGCGTCGGGAGCGCCCAGGGCGTCGACGGCCGGAGCCCAGCCGGAGCCCATCACGAGGGCGACGTCGTGGGTCTCGGCGCCCGTGAGCTCGCGCAGGCGCGCGGCGGCCGCCCCGGCAGCGGCATGGGGGTCGCCCTGGATGTCGTCCGGAAGAAGAGATGCGTTCACGCGGATGAGAGTAGCTGGTCTGGGCCTACGCGCGTAGATGACTGAGCTCACGGGAAGGCGATCGTTGTCTTGTCGTTTCCAACGATCGGTGTGACGCAGGCAACTTTTGTTCTGGCTGTGGGTGGTCTGTGTGGTTTGGGGGCTCAGCAGGGGCGCTTGCGGAGCTCCATGACGTAGTCGTGCGGGGCGCCCGCCGACTCCGCCGCGTCGGCGATCTCGCCGAGATAGCGGGCCGAGGGGAAGCCGCCCTCGTAGCCGTTGAGGACGTAGAGCCAGGCGGTCTCCTCGCCCTCCAGCGTGTGCACGCGCACGCGTGCCCGGCGGTAGATGCCCATGCCGACGCCCTCCCAGCGGTCCATGGACTCCTCGTCCATCGCGGCCAGGTCGTAGAGGCCGACGAAGACCTGGGAGAGGGGGTCCTCGACGATCGTCGCCAGTGCGCCCTCCCAGCCCAGCTGCTCGCCGCCGAAGGTCAGCCGCCATCCGTTCAGCCAGCCGGTGGCGCGGAGGGGGGAGTGCGGGGCGCGGCGGGACATCAGCCGTGCGTCGAGATTGCCGGCGTACGCGGCGTAGAGCGACGACATGGAGAGAGGGTACGGCAGCCGTCCCGGGTACCTCTCCAGCCCCGGGGAGCGCCGGGTGGCGCCCCCGGGCAGTAGCACCTTGAGGGGTGCGGGACAATGGAGTACGTGACTCGGATCGTGATCATCGGTGGCGGACCCGGCGGCTATGAAGCGGCGCTGGTGGCCGCGCAGCTCGGCGCGGAGGTGACCGTCGTCGACTGCGACGGTCTGGGCGGAGCGTCGGTGCTGACCGACTGCGTGCCGTCGAAGACTCTTATCGCTACGGCCGAGGTGATGACCAACTTCGACTCCTCGTACGAGGAGCTGGGGATCATCGTCGCCGACGACACCCCGCCGCTGGAGCAGGCGGCGCGGGTGGTCGGGGTCGATCTGGGCAAGGTCAACCGGCGGGTGAAGCGGCTTGCGCTGGCCCAGTCGCACGACATCACGGCCTCCGTGACGCGTGCCGGTGCCCGGGTCATGCGGGGGCGGGGGCGGCTGGAGGGCATGCAGTCCCTGGACGGGTCGCGGAAGGTCGTGGTCGCGGCCGCGGACGGGAGTGAGGAGACCCTCGTCGCGGACGCGGTGCTCATCGCGACCGGTGGTCATCCCCGTGAGCTGCCCGACGCCCAGCCCGACGGCGAGCGCATCCTGAACTGGACCCAGGTCTACGACCTCGACGAGCTCCCCGAGGAGCTCATCGTGGTCGGGTCGGGTGTGACCGGTGCCGAGTTCGCCGGCGCCTACCAGGCGCTCGGGTCGAGGGTCACGCTGGTGTCGTCGCGGGACCGGGTGCTGCCGGGTGAGGATCCGGATGCGGCTGCCGTTCTGGAGGACGTCTTCCGCCGTCGTGGCATGAACGTCATGGCCCGGTCGCGTGCCGCCGCCGCCAAGCGGGTCGGGGACCGGGTCGAGGTGACGCTCGCGGACGGCCGGGTCATCAGCGGTTCGCACTGTCTGATGGCCGTCGGTGCGATTCCGAACAGCGCCGGTCTCGGGCTGGAGGGGGCGGGCGTCAAGCTGCGCGACTCCGGGCACATCTGGACCGACAAGGTGTCGAGGACGACCGCGCCCGGTGTGTACGCCGCCGGTGACGTGACGGGCGTGTTCGCGCTGGCGTCGGTGGCCGCCATGCAGGGGCGGATCGCGATGTACCACTTCCTGGGCGACGCGGTGGCTCCGCTGAACCTGAAGACCGTGTCGTCGAACGTGTTCACCGATCCGGAGATCGCGACGGTGGGGTACACCCAGGCGGACGTGGACGCGGGCAAGATCGACGCCCGGGTCGTGAAGCTGCCGCTGCTGCGCAACCCGCGCGCGAAGATGCAGGGCATCCGGGACGGCTTCGTGAAGCTGTTCTGCCGGCCGGGGACGGGGATCGTGGTGGGCGGCGTGGTGGTCTCGCCGCGGGCCTCGGAGCTGATCCATCCGATCTCGATCGCCGTCGACAACAATCTGACGGTCGAACAGATCGCGAACGCGTTCACCGTGTACCCGTCTCTTTCGGGGTCGATCGCGGAGGTCGCGCGGCAGCTGCACACGCGGAAGACCGGCAGCGAACTCTGACGGCCGGAACCGACTCCCCGCTGGTCACGGGGAGTTGTCGAGCATGCGTGCGGCATAGTCGGGTGGGATGGCTCCTATACCACTTCCGACCCTGCTGTGCGAACAACTTCTGCTATTCGGCGCAAACTGCTGAAACCAGACGGTCGTTGGGGTTACTGTCAGTTTCGTGTTCGCTGCAGAACGTCGCCAATTGATCCTCGAAATGGTGCGCGCGAACGGGGCCGTATCGCTCCGTGAGCTCGCCCGCGTCGTCCAGACCTCAGAAGTGACCGTACGGCGGGACGTGCGCGCACTGGAGGCAGAAGGACTCCTCGACCGCCGGCATGGCGGTGCGGTACTGCCGGGCGGGTTCACGCGGGAGTCCGGCTTTCCGCAGAAGTCACATCTCGCGACCGCCGAGAAGACGGCCATCGCCGATCTCGCCGCGGGTCTCGTCGAAGAGGGCGAGGCCATCGTGGTCGGGGCGGGTACCACCACCCAGGAACTCGCGCGCCGGCTGGCGCGGGTGCCCGGCCTCACCGTCGTCACCAACTCGCTACTGGTGGCACAGGCCCTGGCCCATGCCAACCGGGTCGAGGTCGTGATGACCGGCGGCACCCTGCGCGGTTCCAACTACGCCCTGGTCGGCTCCGGCGCGGAGCAGTCCCTGCAGGGACTGCGCGTGTCGAAGGCCTTCCTGTCGGGCAGTGGCCTGACGGCCGAGCGGGGCCTGTCCACGTCCAACATGCTGTCGGCGTCCGTCGACCGGGCGCTGGTGCAGGCCGCCGCGGAGGTGGTCGTCCTCGCCGACCACACCAAGCTCGGTACGGACACGATGTTCCAGACCGTGCCGACAGACGTCATCACCCGGCTGGTCACGGACGAGCCGCCGGCTCATGACGACCGTGCCGCCACGGAGCTCCAGGCCCTCGCCGACCAGGGGGTGCAGATCGCTGTGGCCGGAGCGTCGGGAAACCCGGGGGGTGATCATGTCCCGTCGCGGCAGCAACAGCATCAGCAGCGTCGGGACGTATCCCTTCCGGGGCCGCGGCGCAGTCAGGTGCCGGGGTCGGGCCTGCGATCGGCCTCGATGCTGAACGGGGAGCAGCCGACGGGGACCGAGCGGGGGCGGGTTGCTGATATGCGGCGGCGCTGACCGGGTGCCTGCCGTGGTGGTTCGGTTGTCGCGCGGGTGCTGGTTCCCTGTGGCCGGCCGCGCCCACGCGGCGGAGCCGCATATCAATACAGCCCCGCGCCCCTGGGTCTCTCGGGCTTGAGTCCCTTCAAAGTCAGGGTCAGCAAGCGGTTTGCCAGCCCAGGGTCTCCCGGTGACTCCTCCACTGCCAGGGCGATGGCGTGGGTGAGTTGCAGCAGGTCGGTGATCTGTACGTCGGCCCGTACCGTCCCCGCTTCCTGAGCGCGGGTCAGCAGGGCCGCGCCGGCCTCCCGCATCGGAGTGCCGCAACGGGCCAGGGCCGAGGCCGGGTCGGTCGATGACGCCGACATCAGGGCCCGGGACAGGCCCCGGTACGTCGCCGTGCTGGTGACCACCTCGTGGAGCCACGTCAGCAGGGCCCTGCACGGCTCGGGAGCCGTCAGCAACTCGCGGGCCCTGGCGAGGAGTTCGTCCACCGCGTCCTCGAAGACCGCGCTCATCAGGGCATGCCGGTTCGGGAAGTGCCGGTACAGGGTGCCGATGCCCACGCCCGCCCGCCGGGCCACGTCCTCCAGCGAGGCGTCGGTGCCGTGCTCGGCGAACACGGCATGGGCCTCGGCGAGCAGCCGGTCGTGGTTGCGGCGGGCGTCGGCGCGCATGGGCCGTTCCAGAAAGTCGGGCGCCCGGCGAACGGGCGGGTGCCGTTCGCCGGGCGATGCGGTTCGGGGTCTCGTCAGTCCTTGATCTCGCAGATCACGGCGCCGGAGGTGAGGGACGCGCCGACCTCGGCGGCGAGGCCCTTGATGGTGCCGGCCTTGTGGGCGTTCAGCGGCTGCTCCATCTTCATGGCCTCCAGGACGACGATCAGGTCGCCCTCCTTGACCTCCTGGCCCTCCTCGACCGCGATCTTGACGATCGTGCCCTGCATCGGCGAGGCGAGGGTGTCACCGGAGGCGACCGGGCCGGACTTCTTGGCGGCCCGGCGCTTCGGCTTGGCGCCGGCGGCGAGGCCGGTGCGGGCCAGGGTCATGCCCAGGGACGCCGGGAGGGAGACCTCCAGACGCTTGCCGCCGACCTCGACGACGACCGTCTCACGGCCGGCGTCCTCCTCCGCCTCGGCGTCGGCCGGGGCGGCGAAGGGCTTGATCTCGTTGACGAACTCGGTCTCGATCCAGCGGGTGTGGATGGTGAACGGGTCCTCGGAGCCGGTGAGCTCGGGGGCGAACGCCGGGTCACGGACGACGACGCGGTGGAAGGGGATGGCCGTGGCCATGCCCTCGACCTGGAACTCGTCCAGGGCGCGGGCGGCCCGCTGAAGGGCCTCCTCGCGGGTCCGGCCGGTGACGATCAGCTTGGCCAGCAGGGAGTCCCACGCCGGGCCGATGACCGAGCCGGCCTCCACGCCCGCGTCCAGGCGGACACCGGGGCCGGAGGGCGCGTCGAAGGTGGTGACCGTGCCGGGGGCGGGCAGGAACCCGCGGCCCGGGTCCTCGCCGTTGATCCGGAACTCGAACGAATGACCGCGCAGCTCCGGGTCGCCGTAGCCGAGTTCCTCGCCGTCGGCGATCCGGAACATCTCGCGGACCAGGTCGATGCCGGCGACCTCCTCGGTCACCGGGTGCTCGACCTGGAGGCGGGTGTTGACCTCCAGGAAGGAGATCGTGCCGTCCTGGCCGACCAGGAACTCACAGGTGCCGGCGCCCTCGTAGGCGGCCTCCTTGAGGATGGCCTTGGAGGCGCGGTACAGCTCGGCGACCTGCGCGTCGGACAGGAAGGGGGCCGGGGCCTCCTCGACGAGCTTCTGGTGGCGGCGCTGGAGCGAGCAGTCACGGGTCGACACGACGACCACGTTGCCGTGCTTGTCGGCCAGGCACTGGGTCTCCACGTGCCGCGGCCGGTCCAGGTAGCGCTCGACGAAGCACTCCCCGCGGCCGAAGGCGGCCACCGCCTCACGGACGGCGGAGTCGTACAGCTCCGGGACCTCTTCGAGGGTGCGGGCGACCTTCAGGCCGCGGCCGCCACCGCCGAAGGCGGCCTTGATGGCGATCGGCAGGCCGTGTTCCTCCGCGAACGCCACGACCTCGTCGGCACCCGAGACCGGGTCCGGGGTACCGGCGACCAGCGGGGCGCCGGCGCGCTGGGCGATGTGCCGGGCGGCCACCTTGTCGCCGAGGTCGCGGATGGCCTGCGGCGGCGGACCGATCCAGGTCAGGCCCGCGTCCAGGACGGCCTGGGCGAACTCCGCGTTCTCGGAGAGGAAGCCGTAGCCCGGGTGGACGGCGTCGGCCCCCGCCTCGCGTGCCGCGTTCAGGACCTTGTCGATGTCCAGGTAACTGGTGGCCGGGGTGTCACCGCCCAGGGCGAACGCCTCATCCGCGGCGCGGACATGCAGAGCGTCCCGGTCCGGATCCGCATAGACGGCCACGCTCGCGATCCCTGCGTCCCGGCAGGCCCGGGCCACGCGGACAGCGATTTCGCCACGGTTGGCGATGAGCACCTTGCGCACGATTGAGGCTCCCTCCTTGAAACAAGCCGAGTTTAGGGAAGGCCGACACGGCACTTCGACCCGTCCCCAATGGTGAGCTTGCCCACACGGAGCGTGATGCGAGGCTCGCCCGACCCGCGAAAGCCCTTGTCGCACCGAGGTACGCAGGACTCCTTCGGAAAACCCTAGCCCCGCGATGTGCTCAAGGTCTCTGTGAGAGCGTGCCGCGCCCCACAGTGTTTCTTTGTCGAGTCCCTACGAATGGCCCAACGAATCTTTGCCCACGCCCAGCCCCTTGTCCCCGGGTTTACCCGTTAGTAGCGTTCGCGATGTCTTGAACGTACTTCAAGTAACAGCGGCTCCTGCCGGGCCGTGACCGAAAGTGGGTGGGGGCCGGTGGTGCGCAGACCGGTGGCTTGGGTCGTGGCGGTCGTACTCCTCGCGGAGGCACTCGGCGTCGCCGCGCTCAACTGGTTCATGGGAGTGGTCGTCGACCGTCAGGACATGTCCCTGGCCGGGCTCGATCCCGACAAGATGTCGATGACCGCGAAGATAGGCGCCGTGGTGTTCGGCCTCTACTTCGCCCTGTGCGCCCTGGTGGCCCTGCTGGTGGCGATACGCAACCGGGCGCCCGCCGGCCTCGGCCGCATCCTGCTGATCAGCGTCGCGGTCGTACACGGCCTGCTGGGCGCCGTGGCGTGGGGCCTGATCGGCTGGACCGCGTTCCTGTCCATGGTGGTCGTCCTCGCCCTCGTGGTCCTGCTGTTGATGACGTACGACCGTACGGAGGGCGCCGGCGCCGGTGCGGACGCCGACGGGGATGCGGACGGTCCCGGTCCTGCGGGCGGTGACCCGGAACCGGAACCGAGGAAGGACACGCCGGCCGTCGGGCCGGTCACTCCGCCGGCGCCCACAACTCCGTGATGCCGATGCCCAGCTCCGCGAGCAGCCGGCGGACCAGGGGCAGGCTGATGCCGATCACGTTGCCGTGGTCGCCGTCGATGCCGTCGATGAACGGCGCGCTGCGGCCGTCCAGGGTGAACGCGCCCGCCACGTAGAGGGGTTCGCGGGAGGCGACGTACGCGGCGACCTCCGCGTCGGTGGGCTCGCCGAACCGGACGACGGTGGACGCGGTCGCCGACACGTGCCGGTTGCTCGCCGTGTCCCAGACGCAGTGCCCGGTCTGGAGGGTGCCGGCCCGGCCGCGCATCGACTTCCAGCGGGCGGTCGCCTCCTCGGCGTCCGCCGGCTTGCCGAGCGCCTGGCCGTCGAGGTCCAGCACCGAGTCGCAGCCGATCACGATCGCGCCCTGCACGTCGGGGCGGGCGGCGACGACGGACGCCTTGGCCTCGGCGAGGGCGAGGGCCAGTTCGGCCGGGGTGGGGGCGGTGACGGCGTCCTCGTCGACGCCGCTGACGATCACCTCGGGGGCGAGACCCGCCTGGCGCAGGAGGTTCAGCCGGGCGGGGGACTGGGAGGCGAGGACGAGTCTGCGCATGGTGTCAGCGTATCGGTGGGCACCGACAGGCGGCTGCTCACCTCACGCCGAGAACGATCATCAGCAGGATCATGACCAGAGCCAGGAGGACACCGAGCCGCCGGAGGGCTTTCTGCACGTCTTGCAGGTCCTTCGGCGGCTCGTCGTCAGGGTCCGACCACAGCATGGCACCAGCGTGCGGCTTGGCCGGGTGGGGCGCCTGAGTAGCCGTACTCAAATTGGAGCCGTGGGTTTCTCTTGGGTGCGCCCGCTAGGTGCGCCCGCGCGGCGGAGCCGCATATGGATACAGCCCCGCGCCCCTGCTCTTTTGCCGCTAGCTCGGCCAGTACGTGCGGGTCCATGCCGTCGGGCTCGGGGCGGGGACGTGGTGCTGGGCGATGCGGGACGGGTCGGACCAGGCGGCCCTTGCCGTCGGGGTGCCGGACGGGGCGGCTGCCATGGCCGCCGCCCTCGCCCTCACCACCGCCAGTGCGGCGGCCAGTTCCTCCGGGGTCGGGTTGCCCCGTATGACCTTGATCGTCACAGCGGCTCCTTAGAGGGGGATGTTGCCGTGCTTCTTCGGCGGCAGGGACTCGCGCTTGGTGCGGAGCTGGCGCAGGCCCCGTACGACATGGCGGCGGGTGTCCGAGGGCATGATCACCGCGTCGATGTAGCCGCGTTCGGCGGCGGTGTAGGGGTTGAGGAGGTGGTCCTCGTACTCCTGGATCAGGCGGGCGCGCACCGCCTCGACGTCGGCGCCGCCCGCCTCCGCCTCGGCGATCGTGCGGCGGTGCAGGATGTTGACGGCACCCTGGGCGCCCATGACGGCGATCTGGGCGGTCGGCCAGGCGAGGTTGAGGTCGGCACCCAGGTGCTTGGAGCCCATGACGTCGTAGGCGCCGCCGAAGGCCTTGCGGGTGATGACGGTGATCAGGGGGACCGTCGCCTCGGCGTAGGCGTAGATCAGCTTGGCGCCGCGGCGGATGATGCCGTCGTGCTCCTGGTCGACGCCGGGGAGGAATCCCGGGACGTCGACGAAGGTGAGGACCGGGACGTTGAAGGCGTCGCAGGTGCGGACGAAGCGGGCCGCCTTCTCGCTCGCCTTGATGTCCAGGCAGCCGGCGAACTGCATCGGCTGGTTGGCGACGATGCCGACCGGGTGACCCTCGACCCGGCCGAAGCCGGTGACGATGTTCGGCGCGAACAGGGCCTGCGTCTCGAAGAACTCGCCGTCGTCCAGGACGTGTTCGAGCACTGTGTGGATGTCGTACGGCTGGTTCGCGCTGTCCGGGACCAGGGTGTCCAGCTCGCGGTCCTCGTCGGTGACGGCCAGGTCGGCCTCCTCCGGGAAGACCGGGGCCTCGGAGAGGTTGTTGGACGGCAGGTACGACAGCAGCTGCTTGATGTACTCGATGGCGTCCTTCTCGTCGCCGGCCATGTGATGGGCCACGCCGGAGACCGAGTTGTGGGTGCGGGCGCCGCCCAGCTCCTCGAAGCCGACGTCCTCGCCGGTGACCGTCTTGATGACGTCCGGGCCGGTGATGAACATGTGGGACGTCTGGTCGACCATGACCGTGAAGTCGGTGATGGCCGGGGAGTACACGGCGCCGCCGGCGCAGGGCCCGACGACCAGCGAGATCTGCGGGATCACACCGCTCGCGTGCGTGTTGCGGCGGAAGATCTCGCCGTACGCGCCGAGGGAGGCGACCCCCTCCTGGATCCGCGCGCCGCCGGAGTCGTTGATGCCGATGACCGGGCAGCCGGTCTTCAGGGCGAAGTCCATCACCTTGACGATCTTCTGGCCGTAGACCTCGCCGAGGGCGCCGCCGAAGACGGTGAAGTCCTGGGAGAAGACGGCGATCGGGCGGCCGTCCACCGTGCCGTACCCGGTGACGACGCCGTCGCCGTACGGGCGGTTGTTCTCCAGGCCGAAGTCGGTGGAGCGGTGGCGGGTGAACTCGTCCAGTTCGACGAAGGAGCCCTCGTCGAGGAGCAGCTCGATCCGCTCACGGGCCGTCAACTTGCCCTTGGCGTGCTGCTTTTCGACGGCGCGCTCCGAACCGGCGTGTGTCGCTGCGTGGACACGGCGCTGGAGATCCGCGAGCTTCCCCGCGGTCGTGTGAATGTCGATCTCTTCCGGCTCGGACATCGGGATGCGGCTCCCTGCCTGCTCAAAAGGGGGGACGGTTACTCATCCGTAGCGTAGTGGGGCACCTACCAAACGGCAGTGCGGCGTACACCACATCTAGGGTGGCTTGCATGACGCCGCGAGATGCAGCAGACGAGAACAACAATCGCTGGTCCGACCTGGACCGTCCACCGCTCGGGGCGGCGGGGCTGCGCAGGGCGCTGGTGCGGGACGGCGGCCTCTACTGCGGCATCGAGGTCGTGCAGCGCACCGGGTCCACCAATTCGGACCTGGTGGCGCGGGCCCTCGCGGGGGGCGCGGACGAGGGCGCTGTGCTCGTGGCCGAGGAGCAGACGGCCGGGCGGGGCCGCCTGGACCGCCAGTGGACGGCGCCGGCCCGCTCGGGCCTGTTCTTCTCGGTGCTGCTGAAGCCGGCCGAGGTGCCGGTGGCCCGCTGGGGCTGGCTGCCGCTGCTGACCGGGGTGGCGGTGGCGACGGGGCTGGCGCGGGTGGCCGGTGTCGATACGGCACTGAAATGGCCGAACGACCTGCTGCTCACCGTCGGTGACGAGGAGCGCAAGGCCGGCGGCATCCTGGCGGAGCGGGCCGGCGAGGACGCCGTCGTGGTCGGCGTCGGCATCAACGTCACGCTCCGTGCGGAGGAGCTGCCGGTGCCGCAGGCGGGGTCGCTGGCGCTGGCCGGCGCGGTGACCACGGACCGGGATCCGCTGCTGCGGGCGGTGCTGCGGTCGCTGGAGGACTGGTACGGGCGCTGGCGGGCGGCGGAGGGCGATCCGGCGCGCAGCGGGCTCCAGGAGGCGTATGCGGCGGGGTGCGCGACGTTGGGGCGGACCGTCCGGGCCGAGCTGCCGGGAGACCGGTCGCTGGTGGGGGAGGCGGTGGCCGTGGACGGGGACGGACGACTGGTGATCGGCACCGAGGCGGGGGTGCAGGAGCCGGTGGGGGCGGGCGACATCGTGCACCTGCGACCGGCGTGAGGGCGGGGCGGCAGCCCCCAGGAGGTGCCGGCCGCGGCGACCGGCCCCTTTCACCACCCCGTGAACCCTGATGCCGGCCCACCTCACGAAGTGAGCTACCGCACAGCTGCCGTAGAGTTGAGGCCGGTCAGTATGCGACCGCGGCAGATCGGAAGGGCAGCAGGCGTGACCGTCGACGACACGGGCTCCGGCGAGGGCGCGGACGCCGCCGACTCCGGCGAGGACCCGCTCGCCCTGCGCCTCGAAGGCCTGATCCTCGGTGCCGAGCGCCGCTACACCCCGTTCCAGGCGGCCCGCAGCGCCGGCGTCTCCATGGAACTGGCGTCGAGGTTCTGGCGGGCCATGGGCTTCGCGGACATCGGGCAGGCCAAGGCGCTCACCGAGGCCGACGTGCTGGCACTGCGCCGGCTCGCCGGTCTCGTCGAGGCGGGCCTGCTCAGCGAGGCCATGGCCGTGCAGGTGGCCCGGTCGACCGGGCAGACCACCGCCCGTCTGGCCGAGTGGCAGATGGATTCCTTCCTGGAGGGCCTGACCGAGCCCCCCGAGCCGGGCATGACCCGCACCGAGGTCACGTACCCGATCGTCGAGCTGCTCCTGCCCGAGCTGGAGGAGTTCCTGGTCTATGTCTGGCGCCGCCAGCTCGCCGCCTCGGCCGGCCGGGTCGTGCAGTCGGCCGACGACGAGGAGATGGTCGACCGGCGGCTGGCCGTCGGCTTCGCCGACCTCGTCGGGTTCACCCGGCTGACCCGCCGGATGGAGGAGGAGGAGCTCGGCGAGCTGGTCGAGGCGTTCGAGACCACCGCCGCCGACCTGGTCGCGGCCCGCGGCGGCCGGCTCATCAAGACCCTCGGCGACGAGGTCCTGTACGCCGCCGACGACGCCGGCACGGCCGCCGACATCGCCCTGCGCCTGGTCGAGACGATGGCGCACGACGAGACGATGCCGGAGCTGCGGGTCGGCATGGCCTTCGGCACCGTGACCACCCGAATGGGCGATGTCTTCGGCACGACCGTGAACCTGGCCTCCCGGCTGACCTCCATAGCCCCCCGGGACGCCGTGCTCGTCGACTCGGCGTTCGCCGAGGAACTGATCCGCTCCGGCGAGGCGCCCGCCTCGGAGGCGGAGGCCGCCGAGGCCGCGGCCACCGCCGAGAAGGAGGGCGAGGAACCTCCGACGTACCGCTTCGCCCTCCAGCCGATGTGGCAGCGCCCGGTGCGTGGCCTGGGCGTCGTGGAGCCGTGGCTGCTCACGCGCCGGGATGCGCCGCCGGCCGCCCCGTGACCTCCGCGCAGTCGTGTAGGCAGGGACAGGGGCAGGGCTAGCCGACGGGTGTTCCCGGTAGGTCGACGCACAGCCCGACCATCGGGACGCAGAGACCGGGGTGGGCGGAGGCGGAGGGCCGGGGTGTGGCCCGGGGTGGTGCCGGGGTCGGCCGTGGGGTGGTCGAGGGGGCCGGTGTGTCGGGGGACTCGGGGATCGTGGTCGTACCCGGGGTGGCTGGTGCGGTGGTCGGGGGCGTGGCCCGCGGGGGTACGAGGGTGGAGGCCGTCGTCGGGGTCGTGCTCACCCCGCCCAGCGCCGAGGTCGACGAAGGGCTCACCAGGGGGATGGTGGTGGCGGTGGCGACCGTGGCGGCGGCGGGGGTCGACCGGTCCGTCCCGGTGCCCGGATCCAGCCGGGGTTCGGCCTCGGCGGCGCCGGGGCCGCCGGCGCCCGGATCGACGCTCACCCGCACGAGGCTCAGGGCTCCGGCTGCCAGCGCGATTCCGCCGGCGACGAGGAGGATCCTGCGGGGGCGGGGGCGGCGATGCCGGCCTCGGGGGCGGGGGGTGAAGCGGCGCGGGCCGGCCGGGGTGATGTCCGTGGGGGGCCGGGCCGTGGGCGCCGGGCCGGTCCGTGCGGTCGGCAGCGCGGTGTGCGTGGCCGGCGGCGTCGGTATCGGCTGTGCCGGCTCCGCGGCCGTGAGGTCGGTGTCTCGCGTCGGCTGCGTCGACGTCCCGGTCATCACGATCCCTCCCCGATGCGCTCGCGCCCCCGATGCGCCGTGGCGAGCGCACGTTATGCGCTCCCCTGGGCGGTGCGAGGGGACTTGGGTGGGATGTCACTCGAACGGGTTGCCGGGCGTCGGTCCGGGAACCGGACGGCTGCCCTTTCCCGTTCACGACTCGGCTGCGATGATCGGGTCCAGGCTGTTAACCCACGTTAACCGGAGGGCGTGTCGTGAGCGAGGAGCGGTTCGGGGAGTTCGTGCTGGTACGACGGCACGGCCAGGTCGCGGAGCTGGTACTGGACCGGCCCAAGGCCATGAACGCGGTGTCGGCGGAGATGGCGCGTTCGATCGTGGCCGCGTGCGCCGCGCTGAGCGCCGACCGGGAGGCCCGGGTGGTGGTGGTGACCTCCTCGCACGAACGGGCGTTCTGTGTCGGCGCCGACCTCAAGGAGCGCAACTCCATGACCGACGCGGAGCTGGTCCGGGCGCGGCCGCTGTCGCGCGGGGCGTACACCGGCGTACTGGAGCTGCCGATGCCGACGATCGCCGCCGTGCACGGCTACGCGCTCGGCGGGGGCTTCGAGCTGGCACTGTCCTGCGATGTGATCGTGGCCGACGGTACGGCCGTGGTGGGGTTGCCGGAGGTGTCGGTGGGGGTGATTCCGGGCGGCGGCGGCACGCAGCTGCTGCCCCGCCGGGTCGGGGCGGCCCGCGCGGCCGAGCTGATCTTCACGGCGCGCCGGGTGGAGGCGGCGGAGGCGCACGAGCTGGGCCTCGTCGACCAGCTGGTGGAGGCGGGACAGGACCGGGACGCGGCGCTGGCGCTGGCGGAGCGGATGGCGGGGAACTCGCCGGTGGGGCTGCGGGCGGCGAAGCGGGCGCTGCGGCTCGGGCACGGGCTGGACCTGCGGTCCGGGCTGGAGGTCGAGGACGCGGCATGGCGGACGGTGGCCTTCTCGGGCGACCGCGCGGAGGGAGTCGCGGCGTTCAACGAGAAGCGGAAGCCGGAGTGGCCGGGGGAGTGAGGTGCGGGCGGGCCGGGGGCCGGGGTGCCGCTGACCGGCGCTGGCAGGGTGCCGCCTGCGCCCACCCGTAAGGGGCGCGGGGAACTGCGCGACCAGCCCCGGCCGGGCCGCGGGCCGCGACGGAACAGGTCGTCGCAACACCTGTTCGCCGCACCCATGTCCCGAATGCACCCAATCCTCCCTAACCTGGAGTAATGGGTGAGGACAACCGGCTCGCCGCCGTCGTGGCGCTGGCTCAGGGCATGGCTGCGGCTCACACCCCACACGAGTGCTGGCACGCCGCCGCGGTCGGTGCCTGCCGTGCCCTGGACGGCAGCTTCGCCGCGCTCTCCGTCTGGGAGCGCGACCTCGGCCGGCTGCGGGTCCTCGTGAACGTCGGGGAGCGCGCCCCGGACGAGGAGGAGTTCCCGGAGGCCGAGGCCTACCCGGTGCACCAGTTCCCGGAGATCACCGAGTTCCTGCACGAGCGCTGGGCGGGCGGCGGCGGCCCCAACGCCTGGGTGGAGACGGCCGAGGGTCCCGCGGCCGGCCGGCCCGGCTACTCGCACCAGCGGGTCGACGCCCTGCGCCGCAGGGGCCGCGGCTGCTGCCTGGTCGCGCCGATCCTGCTGCACGGCAGAGCCTGGGGCGAGCTGTATGTCGCCCGCGCCGTCCACGCCCCCGTCTTCGGCCGCGGCGACGCCGACTTCGCCACCGTCCTGGCCTCCGTCGTCGCCGCCGGGATCGCCCAGACCGAGCGGCTCGAGGAGGCCCGCCGGCTCGCGTACACCGACGCGCTCACCGGGCTCGCCAACCGCCGTGCCGTCGACGTGCGCCTGGACGAGGCGATCGACCGGCACCGCGCGGACGACGCCGTGGTCAGTCTCGTCGTCTGCGACCTCAACGGGCTCAAGCGGGTCAACGACAGCCAGGGGCACGCCGTCGGCGACCGTCTCCTCGAACGGTTCGGCTCGGTCCTCTCCCGGTGCGGGGCGATGCTCCCGGGCGCCCTCGCCGCGCGGCGCGGCGGGGACGAGTTCTGTCTGCTCGCGGTCGGGCCGCCGGCCGACGACGTGGTCAAGGCGGCCGAGGAACTCTGCCGCCGGGCCGGGGAGTTGGAGCTGGGGGAGGGGGTCGCGTGCGGGGTGGCCTCGACCGCGGACCCGATCGGGCCGGTGCGCTCGGCCCGCCGTCTGTTCCGGCTCGCCGATGCGGCGCAGTACCGTGCCAAGGCGCTGCGCGCGGACCGGCCGGTGGTGGCCGGGCGGGAGGGGCCGGACGATCCCGTCGTACGGCTGGCCGACGCGCCCCCGCCGGAGCGGGCCGAGCGGCGCAGCTTCCGGGGCCGGCGGGCATGACCCGTACGGCTGTGACGTATGAGTAAGGGGCAACCCCGTACCCCACTAGTGACAGCAGCCGCATTCACTGCGTACGCTCCTGAATATGGATATGCACACTGTGGTGGTGGGGACGTCCGGCGTCACCGCGTCCGACGTCCTCGCCGTGGCGCGCGGCGGCGCCCGCGTCGAACTGTCGGCGGAGGCGGTCGCGGCCCTCGCGGCGGCCCGCGAGATCGTGGACGCGCTGGCGGCCAAGCCGGAGCCGGTCTACGGCGTCAGCACCGGCTTCGGCGCCCTCGCGACCCGGCACATCAGCCCGGAGCTGCGGGCCCAGTTGCAGCGCAACATCGTGCGCTCGCACGCGGCCGGCATGGGGCCGCGGGTGGAGCGCGAGGTCGTGCGGGCCCTGATGTTCCTGCGGCTGAAGACCGTCTGCTCCGGACACACCGGTGTGCGTCCCGAGGTCGCCCAGACCATGGCCGACGTGCTGAACGCCGGTATCACCCCGGTCGTGCACGAGTTCGGCTCGCTCGGCTGCTCCGGCGACCTGGCCCCGCTCTCCCACTGCGCGCTCACGCTGATGGGCGAGGGTGACGCGGAGGGCCCGGACGGCGTCGTCCGCCCCGCCGGTGAGCTTCTCGCCGAGCACGGCATCGCGCCCGTCGAACTCCGCGAGAAGGAGGGGCTCGCGCTCCTCAACGGCACCGACGGCATGCTCGGCATGCTGGTCATGGCCCTCGCCGACCTGGACATGCTCTACAAGTCCGCGGATGTCACGGCCGCGTTGAGCCTGGAGGCGCTGCTCGGCACGGACAAGGTGCTCGCGCCCGAGCTGCACGCGATCCGCCCGCACCCCGGGCAGGGCGACAGCGCCGCCAACATGCTCGCCGTGCTCCAGGGCTCCCAGCTCACCGGGCACCACCAGGACGACGCGCCGCGTGTCCAGGACGCGTACTCGGTGCGGTGTGCTCCGCAGGTCGCCGGGGCCGGGCGGGACACGCTCGCACACGCGCGCCTCGTCGCCGAGCGGGAGCTGGCCTCCGCCGTCGACAACCCCGTCGTGCTGCCCGACGGACGGGTCGAGTCCAACGGCAACTTCCATGGCGCGCCGGTCGCCTACGTCCTCGACTTCCTCGCCATCGCGGTGGCCGACCTCGGGTCCATCGCCGAGCGGCGGACCGACCGGCTGCTGGACAAGAACCGCAGCCACGGGCTGCCGCCGTTCCTGGCGGACGACGCGGGCGTCGACTCCGGCCTGATGATCGCCCAGTACACGCAGGCGGCGCTGGTCAGCGAGCTGAAGCGGCTCGCCGTCCCGGCGTCGGCCGACTCCATCCCCTCCTCCGCGATGCAGGAGGACCATGTGTCCATGGGGTGGTCGGCGGCGCGCAAGCTGCGGACGGCCGTGGGCAATCTGGCGCGGATCATCGCCGTCGAGCTGTACGCGGCGACCCGGGCGATCGAACTGCGGGAGGGCCTGACGGCGGCGCCGGCCTCGCTGGCGGTCATCGAGGCGGCGCGCTCCGCGGGCGTGCAGGGGGTCGGCCCTGACCGGTACCTCGCGCCCGACCTTGCGGCGGCGGAGGAGTTCGTGCGGACCGGAGCGGTTGTGGAGGCCGCGGAGAAGGTGACCGGGGCGCTGCGGTAGGTCGTCGGCCGCGGGTGCGTGGGGGCTGGTCGCGCCCACGCGGCGGTAGCCGCATATCGATACAGCCCCGCGCCCCCAGGATGCGCAGTTCCCCGCGCCCCCAAGGGGGCGCCGGGAACTGGGCGTTACTTCAGCTTTGCCGACTGGGCCTTGATGACCGGGGTCGGTACCGTGTACGTCTTTCCGGACATCATCGCGCCGATGTTCATCGTGTAGTACGTCGCGAGCGTGTTGCCGTGGCGTACCACCTCCGCGTGCAGCGGGCCCTTGTCGCCGTCCATCTCCGTGACCGCCGTGAACGCCACCGACTCGTCGCCGGTGCCGGAGGGCTTGGTCGCCGTGACCTTCGTGACCTTCTGCTCGTCGCCGGCCGAGCCGCCCGTGAAGCCGCTCGCGCAGTCCTTGACCGCCGCCGAGAGGGCCTTCAGCGCCTGCTGTGCGCCGTTCCCGTCGTACGACGACAGGTCGAGGGAGGTGACGTTCAGGTTCAGGGAGTCCTTGAGCGCGGCCTCGAACTTCCCGTCGGCCATGTCGTCGAGGGAGGTCGCGTCGTCGGTCGGGTCCTTCTTGTCCTCGCGGACCGTGCGGCCGATCTCCGCGGACGCGTCGGCCGGCGCGAGGCCGGTGAGGACGTAGGCGAGCGGGCGGCACTTCTCGTCGCTCGCCTTGATCTTGCTCCGGACCGGCGCGGCCGCGCCGATCGCGTTGACCTTGTAGCCGTCCACCTCGCCCTGTGCGAGGATCCGCTGCTTCAACTCCGCGGCGCTCAGCGCCTTGACGGTGGAGGCGGAATCCGTGGTGGCGGCCGAGTCCTTCGAACTTCCGTCGGAGCAGCCCGTGATGAGGGCGAGGGACAGTGCGCCGCCGGCGGCGAGGGTGCACATCCGCACGCCCGATGATCTCTTCATGAGAGGACTCTGAGTCCCCGGTCAAGGACCGGTCAAGTTATTTAAAATTCCAGCCGTTCCCGGCGTACCGAATACACCACGAACCCCGCGCCGACGGCCAGGAAAAGGGTGCCGCCGATGACGTACGGCGTGGTGTCCGGGCTTCCGGTGTCGGCGAGTCGGGTGGCGTCCCCGGTCGCCTCGGAGGTGGCCTCGGACAGCGCCTTGGCCTGCTGGGTGACGTGCGTCGCCGTACTCTCCGACGTGCCGGTTCTCGCCGGGGTGCCCTGCGACGCGTTGGCGGACGGGACGAACCACAGCGCGCACAGGAGCGTGCCTGCGGCGGTGGCGGTCAGCAGCGGGCGGCGAACGGATGACACGGAATATCGATCCCCTTGTGACGCTGGCGAATTGGCCGTGTGGGGCGATGTTAGTGAAAATCGCGGGTCACGGGAAAGTCACGGGAGGTTTCGGTCGTACGCTCCGGTCATGAGCACTCCAGAGACATCACGTTTTGTACGGCTTCGGGTGGAACTGGTCCTCGAAGTCGAGGACGCCGGCGAGGTCACCAAGGCCGCGCTGCAGCGGATCGCCGAGGACCCCGAGCTGCCCGGCGAGGAGCGTGCGCACGCCGAGACCGCTGTGACGGAAGACACCGCCGAGGCACTCGCCTACCTGGTCGACCCGTTCGACCTGGTCAGTGAGGTGCCCGGAGTCGAGCTCCAGCAGGCCTCCTGGTCCAGCGAGCACGTTTCCTACGATCCGGATTCGCCGGACTGGGACCTCGACGAGGATGATGGCGAAGGCGACGAAGAAGAGGACGGCATCGGCTGAACGATCCGGGGAACCAGTGACCCCGGACGGCAACCGCCGTCCGGGGTTTCGTCGTCTCGGACAACGCACGGACCGACCCCTGCCGCACCGGCCGCCCCGGCGGACGTGGTGTGCCCCACACCTCCCTGGAATGTGGAACGGGACGCAGCGGCCGTAGCGTTGAAGGTTCTTGACGGGGACTCTCGGTGTGTTCGCGGACTCGGCAACGATGGAGAAGCGTGTGATGACGGACAGTAAGCGGCGCAAGGGCCTGGTGGCCGCGTCCGCACTGCTCGGCGGTGTGCTGGTGCTCACGGCGTGTTCCGGAAGCGACGACAAGGCGTCCGGCAGCGGTGAGAGCTCGCAGGCCCAGTCGGACCAGGCGGCGGCGAAGAAGTCGTCCAAGGCCGACATCACGATCACGCCCAAGGACGGCTCCGGCAACGCGTCCATCAACAACTCCGCCGCCGTCACCGTCAGCAAGGGCACGCTCACCAGCGTGACCATGACCACCGGCGACGGCACCGCGGTCAGCGGCGCCCTGTCCGCGGACAAGACGACCTGGAAGCCCTCCGCCCAGCTGGAGCGGTCCACCACCTACAAGGTCGCCGCCGAGGCCAAGGACTCCGCCGGCCTGGTCGCCCACGAGAACGCGTCCTTCACCACGGTCTCCCCGGCCAACAGCTTCATAGGCACCTTCACGCCGGAGGACGGCTCGACCGTCGGCGTCGGCATGCCCGTGTCGATCAACTTCGACAAGCAGATCACCGACAAGGCCGCCGTCCAGAAGGGCATCACGGTCACCTCCAGCAGCGGCCAGGAGGTCGCCTGCCACTGGTTCTCCACCCAGCGCATGGACTGCCGGCCCGAGGACTACTGGAAGGAGAACTCCACCGTCACGCTGAAGCTGGCGCTCGACGGTGTGCAGGGCGCCTCCGGTGTCTACGGCGTCCAGCAGAAGACGGTCACCTTCCACATCGGCCGCAACCAGGTCTCCTACGTCGACGCCAAGACCAAGGAGATGAAGATCACCCAGGACGGGAAGACCGTCAAGACCATCCCGATCTCCGCCGGTTCGCCCGAGAACAAGACGTACAACGGCATCATGGTGATGTCCGAGAAGTTCAAGGAGACGCGCATGAACGGCGCGACCGTGGGCTTCACCGACAGCGACGGCAAGGGCGAGTACGACATCAAGGACGTGCCGCACGCCATCCGCCTCACCAGCTCCGGCACCTTCCTGCACGGCAACTACTGGGGCGCCAAGTCCATCTTCGGTGCCGTGAACACCAGCCACGGCTGTGTCGGCCTGTCCGACACCAAGGGCGCCAACGACACCAGTACGCCGGCCTACTGGGTGTACAGCCACTCCATCGTCGGTGACGTGGTGATCATCTCCAACACCGGTGACAAGACCGTGGCCCCCGACAACGGCCTCAACGGCTGGAACCTGAACTGGGCCGACTGGAAGGCCGGTTCGGCCGTCTGACGCACAGTCGCCACACAGCTCGCCGATGCCGCCCCCAGGGGCGGCATCGGCATTTCTGGGGCCCGCCACAGCCTTCTCATGCTTCTCTTATTTCGGCCTTATCGAGCCATCACGGTGTGTCCCTACCTTGCGGTCATGTTCTTCACCTACCTGAGGCGCGAACTGCGCCGCCGCAGAAAGGCGGCTCTCGTCGTCGCCTCCGGCCTCGCGCTGGGCATCGCACTGGTCATCGTGGTCAACTCCGTGTCCAACGGCATGGGGAAGGCGCAGGACAAGGTCCTCCAGTCGCTGTACGGCCTGGGTACGGACATGACCGTCACCAAGGCCGCGTCGGCGACCACGAGCGCCTCCCAGCGGCCCCGCTTCAACTTCGACGCGCAGAACAACGGCTCGTCGAGCACGCAGAGCAGCGACCGCGTCATGGTGCAGGGTTTCACCACCCTCGCCTCCACCACCGTCACCAAGGTCGGCGGCCAGAAGGGCGTCGCGACCGCGGTCGGCGGGCTGAACCTCAACGTGGTCAAGATCAGCGGCCAGTTCACCCGGGGTCAGTTCCAGCAGAACCAGGGCTCCGGCGGCAACCAGCAGGGCGGCCAGGGCCAGGGCAACGGCGGCGGCACCGGCGCGCCGCAGGGTGAGGTCCAGGGCGGCGGTGCCAACTTCGACGTCAACTCGTACACGGTCTACGGCACCGACGTCACCCAGACCGGGATCGGCCCGCTGACCTCGTCGAAGATCACCAGCGGCCGTACCTTCAAGACGACCGAGACGAACGCCAAGGTGCTGGTCGCCGACTCGGCGTACGCCAAGGAGAAGAAGTACAAGGTCGGTTCGACCGTCACCATCAACAAGGTCAAGTACACGATCATCGGCATCGCGACGGCCGACAGCGGTGACGCGGCGGCCAACCTCTACATGCCGCTGAAGCAGGCGCAGACGCTGGCCGACGAGAAGAACAAGGTCACCACGATCTACGTCAAGGCGACCGACTCCAAGCAGATCTCGGCCGTCAAGTCGACCATCCAGAAGAACGTCTCGGGTACGACGGTCACCACCTCCGCCGACCTCGCGGACACCGTCTCCGGCTCCCTCTCCACGGCGTCCTCGCTCGCCACCAACGTCGGCAAGTGGCTCTCCATCGCGGTGCTCGTGGCCGCGTTCCTGGTCGCCGGACTGCTGACCTCCTCGGCGGTCTCCCGCCGGGTCCGCGAGTTCGGCACGCTGAAGGCGCTGGGCTGGAAGTCCCGCCGGGTCACCGGGCAGGTCATCGGCGAGGCCATGGTCAACGGCCTGGTCGGCGGCGCGCTCGGTATCGCGCTCGGGCTGGCGGGCGCATACGTCGTCACCGAGATCAGTCCGACCCTGGACGCCTCCCTCGGCAGCGGTGGCGGTGGCGGCGGCAACGCCGGCGGCGCTCCCGGCGGCGGGGGCGGCTTCGGCGGCGGCGGTGGTGGCGGTGGCTTCGGCGGCGGGCGGCAGGCCGCGAAGACGCTGGAGGTCGCCCTGACGGCACCGGTCAGCGTGACGACGATCGCGGTCGCGGTGGGGCTGGCGGTGGCCGGCGGCCTGATCGCGGGCGCGTTCGGCGGCTGGCGGGCGTCGAGGCTGCGGCCTGCGGACGCGCTGCGGCGCGTGGAGTAGCCGGCGTCGGTTGTGGCTGGGGCGGGGGGTGTCACTTACCGGCGCTCGCAGGGTGCCGCTGCGCCCACCCGTGCCGCCCCAGCGGCACGACTGCCCGCAGCTACGACGGGCCCCGTCAGGGGCGCGGGGAACTGCGCGAACAACCCCCACCGGCCCGCGGCCGACAACGCACCCGCCCCACCCCAGAACCCTCCCAGGAGTCACCATGTACGAACTCAGAAGCGTCACCAAGCTCTACTCCCGCGGCAAGGACACCGTCCGCGCCCTCGACGGCATCGATCTCACCATCTCCGACGGCGACCGCCTGGTCATCCAGGGCCCCACCGGCGGCGGCAAGTCCACCCTCCTGCAGATGCTCGGCGGCCTGGACCGGCCGACCTCCGGCGAAATCGTCCTGGACGGCACCGACCTGGCCAAGCTCTCCGAGACCAAGCTGACCCGGGTCCGCAGCGAGAACATCGGTTTCGTGTTCCAGTCCTTCAACCTGATCCCGACGCTCACCGCCCAGGAGAACGTCGAGACCGCCCTCGTCCCGCTCGGCGTCAAGGCCAAGGAACGGCGGGAACGCGCCGCCGAGGCGCTGACGTCGGTCGGTCTCGGCGAGCGCCTCGGCCACCTCCCCGGCGAGATGTCCGGCGGCCAGCAGCAGCGCGTCGCCATCGCCCGGGCTCTCGTCAAGCAGCCCAAGGTGCTGCTCGCCGACGAGCCCACCGGCAACCTCGACGAGGGCATGCGCGACGAGATCATGGACGTACTCGAGCGCATGTGGAAGGAGCACGGGCTGACCTTCATCATGGTCACCCACGACTCCGCGATCGCGAAGAAGGCCCCGCGGCTGGCGACCATCCGCAAGGGCAAGATCACCGTCAAGGAGAACGCGGGCGCGTGAGGTGCGTCACGGGCTGACGGTGCCTAACACCGAACTCCCGCGCACAACCGCGCAGTTGGGTAACAGTGTCTGCCCCGGCGCGTAACAGTTCTCCTGTACATCTCTTACCGGTCTCTCATCTATTGAGCCCGCTGATCGCCCCCCGGCATACTCCGTATTCCGGGGGGTTGACGTATATGCGTACGGGACTGCCCCCGGCCGGGTGAATGGGGAATTCGCCCGGTACACCGTCTCCCAGGGGGAGTCTTGCGCAGACAAGTGAAAAGAGCTGCCGCGGCCACGGTGGCCACGGCGGCAGCCGTCGCCCTCGCCGCAGGCATGACCAGCCCGGCGTCGGCGAAGCCGGAACAGCGCGCCGCCGCGGCCGCCGCCTCGTCGATCGCCGGCCGGCACCATGTCACCCTGATCACCGGTGACCGGGTCGCCCTCGACGCCAAGGGCCGGGTCGTCGGCCTGGAGCGGGCCGCGGGACGCGAGCAGATACCCTTCCAGATCCGCAAGTCCGACGGGCACACCCTCGTCGTCCCGGGTGACGCCGTCCGGCTGGTCTCCTCGGGCAAGCTGGACCAACGGCTCTTCGACGTCACCGAGTTGAACAAGGCCACGACCCGCAAGGCCCAGAAGAACGGCCTGAAGGTCATCGTCGGGTACCAGGGCGCCGCCGGCGCCGCCAAGGCCGACGTCCGTGACGCGGGCACCCTGCGGCACAGCCTCAGGACGCTCAACGCCGACGCCGTGCAGACCCCGGTCAAGGACACGCCGGAGCTGTGGGACGCGGTCACCAACGGGGACAAGACCGCCGCCGGCATCGCGCACGTCTGGCTCGACGGCGTCCGCAAGGCCAGCCTCGACAAGTCCGTGCCGCAGATCGGCGCCCCCAAGGCGTGGGCGGCCGGCTACAACGGCAAGGGCGTCAAGATCGCCGTCCTGGACACCGGGGTGGACAGCACCCACCCCGACCTCAAGGACCAGGTGGTCGAGTCCAAGAACTTCACCACGGCGGCCGACGCCTCGGACCACTTCGGCCACGGCACGCACGTCGCGTCCATCGCGGCGGGCACCGGCGCCAAGTCGCACGGCAAGTACACCGGTGTCGCGCCCGGCGCGAAGATCCTCAACGGCAAGGTCCTGGACGACACCGGCTCCGGTGACGACTCCGGCATCCTGGCCGGCATGGAGTGGGCGGCGGCCCAGGGCGCCGATGTCGTCAACCTCAGCCTGGGCGGCTACGACACCCCGGACATCGACCCGCTCGAAGCCGAGGTGAACAAGCTCTCCAACGAGAAGGGCATCCTGTTCGCGATCGCCGCGGGCAACGAGGGTCCCGAGTCCATCGGTTCGCCGGGCAGCGCGGACGCCGCGCTCACCGTCGGCGCCGTCGACGGCAACGACAAGCTCGCCGACTTCTCCTCCACCGGTCCCAGCGCCGAGGGCACCATCAAGCCGGACGTCACCGCGCCCGGCGTCGACATCACCGCGGCCGCGGCCAAGGGCAGTCTCATCGACCAGGAGGTCGGCGAGAACCCGCCCGGCTACCTGACCATCTCGGGTACGTCGATGGCGACCCCGCATGTCGCCGGCGCCGCCGCGATCCTGAAGCAGGAGCACCCCGACTGGGGCTACCAGCAGCTGAAGGCCGCGCTGACCGGCTCTGCCAAGGGCGGCAAGTACACGCCGTTCGAGCAGGGTTCGGGCCGTATCGCCGTCGACAAGGCCATCAAGCAGACCGTGGTCGCCGACCCGGTGTCGGTGAGCTTCGGTCTGCAGCAGTGGCCGCACACCGACGACACCCCGGTCACCAAGCAGCTCACCTACCGCAACCTCGGCACCAAGGACGTCACCCTCAGCCTCTCGGCGAGCGGTACCGACCCCAAGGGCGCGGCGGCCCCGGCCGGCTTCTTCAAGCTGGGCGCCACCAAGGTGACCGTCCCGGCGGGCGGCACGGCCGCCGTCGACGTCACCGTGAACACCAAGCTGGGCGGCACCCTGGACGGCGCCTACTCGGCGTACGTCACGGCGACCGGCGACGGCCAGAGCGTCCGTACGGCGGCCGCGGTGCAGCGTGAGGTGCAGTCGTACAGCGTCACCGTCAAGCACATCGGGCGCGACGGCAACCCGACCGGTCTCTACGACACCGGCCTGGTGGGCTACTCGGGCCTCGGCGACGGCCACGCCTACGCCGTGCCGACCGCCGACTCCGGGACCGCCACGATCCGGGTGCCGAAGGGCACGTACCTGCTCGACGCCTGGATCGCGAAGGACTTCACCACCTTCGACGGCGGCATCGACTGGCTGGTCCAGCCCAAGCTGAGCGTCACCCAGGACCTCACGGTCACCGTCGACGCCCGCACCACCAAGGCGGCCGACATCACCGTGCCGGACGCGCAGGCGAAGCCGGCCTTCGCGACGGTCGACTACATGTACGACCCGGCGGGCATCGGGTTCGGGGTCGGCTTCGACACCTTCGACAAGATCCGGATGGCTCCGCTGGGCGGCGAGGTCGCGAGCGGTCTGACCCAGACCTGGAGCGGCCAGTTCACCAAGGGCGCGAGCGAGGAGTACGACGTCGCCACCAGCGCCCAGGTCAAGAAGATCCAGGGCGACAAGGTCCGGCACTTCAAGGCCGGCGAGCTCGCCACGGTCAAGAACAGCCTCGGCGGCTCCGCTCCCGGCAAGACCGGCTCGGTCAGCCCGTGGGGCATCGTCGGTGAGGACATGGTGATGGGCGGTGCCGTGGAGCAGAAGCTGCCCAGCACCCGCACCGTCCACGTCTCCACCGTCGACGGCGCCCTGTGGGGCTTCGACTTCACCCAGTTCAGCGGCCATGACGCCCAGGGCCTGCCGATCGCCGACGCCTTCTACACGAGCGACCCGCAGCTCTACAAGGCGGGCAAGAGCTATCAGAACACCTTCAACAGGGCGATCTTCGGCCCGCATCTGACCAGCGAGTTCGGTCTGTACCGCGACGCCAACCAGATCTCCGGCTTCATCCCGCTGTTCTCCGACAGCGCCAAGCACGCCGGGTCCTCCGACTTCCTGTCGGTGAACACCACCCTGTACCGCAACGGCACCAAGGTGGGCTCCAACAAGGACCCGCTGTTCGGCGGCGACGCCTTCACCGTGCCGTCCGCCGACGCCGAGTACAAGCTGACCACCTCGGTCATCCGCTCGGTCAAGGTCGCCGCCGCCTCCACGCGGATCGACGCGAGCTGGACCTTCCACTCGAAGAAGCCGACCGGCGGCATCCCGGCCAAGCTCCCGGCCTCCACCGTCCACTTCGGCGCCAACACCGGGTCGGACAGCCGCGTCGAGGCGGGCAAGACGGTCACCTTCCCGGTCGCCGTCGAGGGTTCGGCCGCCGGCCGCAACCTGAAGTCCCTCTCGGTCTACGTGTCGTACGACTACGGCAAGACCTGGAAGAAGCTGACGGTCAGCCACGGCAAGATCACCGTCAAGAACCCGGCCAAGGGCAAGGCCATCTCGTTCCACGCCAAGATCGCCGACAAGAAGGGCAACAAGTCGACGGTCTCGATCTACAACGCGTACTACGCCAAGTGAGCCGTAGCCGCTGAGTGGACCCACAGCGAGCGGCCCGTCGGAAGCGCGGCTTCCGGCGGGCCGTTCCCCTGCCCGGGGTCAGGTCAGGGGGCGGCGACCCGGGTCGCGTCCGTGCCCCAGCTGGCCAGCAGCCGCAGCGCCTGTGCTGATGCCGAGCCCGGCTCCGCGTGATAGGTGACCAGGGACTGGTCCGGGTCGTCCGGCATCCGGAACGACTCGTAGCTGAGGGACAGCTCGCCCACCAGGGGGTGGTGCAGCCGCTTCACTCCGTGGCTCTTCTCCTTGACGTCGTGCGTCGCCCACAGCCGGCGGAACTCCTCGCTCTTCACCGAGAGCTCGCCGACCAGCGCGGACAGCCGGGTGTCGTCGGGGAAGCAGCCCGCGTCCATGCGCAGCAGGCAGACGATGTCGATCGCCTTCTGCTCCCACTCGACGAAGAGATCGCGGTACTCGGGCCGCAGGAACACCAGCCGCGCCCAGTTGCGCTCCGTGACCGGCAGCTCCGACCAGTCACCGAAGACCGCCGCCGCCATCCCGTTCCACGCCAGGATGTCCGAGCGGCGCCCCCCGATGTACGCCGGCACACCGTCCATCGCCTCCAGCAGCTGACCCAGCGCCGGACGCACCTGCTGCGGCCGCGCCGACGCCTTCTTCTTGTGCTGCTTGCCCTTGGCGAGGTGCATGAGATGCGCGTGCTCGGCGTCGGTGAGCCGCAGCGCCCGGGCGATCGCGTCCAGTACCTCCGCCGACACGTTCCGCCCGTTGCCCTGTTCGAGGCGCGTGTAGTACGCCACCGACACCCCGGCCAGCTGGGCCAGCTCCTCGCGCCGCAGGCCCGGCACCCTGCGGTGCCGCCCGAAGTCCGGCAGCCCCACGTCACCGGGGCGCAGCCGGGCCCGCCGGGTGCGCAGGAACTCGCTGAGCTCGGCACGCCGGTCCAGGGGCGGGGAGGGGGAGGTCGGGGGCTGCTCTTCCATACCTCCAGTATTCACGGTCGTACGCACGGGAACCTGATCCCGCCAGTGGTAGGCACGCCAGACGTACGCAGAGGCGAGGGCTGGGTGGCGGACGTAGCGTGGAGGAGCCTGGACGGGTGCCCGGGAGAAGGCGACCGGGTACGCATACACCCCTAGGAGAACCCCCCTCATGACCACTGTTGCTGCTTACGCCGCGCCCGCCGCGAAGGCCCCGCTGGAGCGGACCACGATCGAGCGGCGCGCGGTCGGTGAATTCGACGTCCTGATCGACATCGAGTTCGCCGGTATCTGTCACTCCGACATCCACCAGGCCCGCGAGGGCTGGGGTACGGCGATCTTCCCGATGGTGCCCGGTCACGAGATCGCGGGTGTCGTCTCCGAGGTCGGCCCGGGTGTCACCCAGTACGCGGTGGGGGACCGGGTGGGCGTCGGCTGCATGGTCGACTCCTGCCGCGAGTGCGACAACTGCAAGGCCGGTCTCCAGCAGTACTGCACCGGTGGCGGTCCCACCTGGACGTACAACGCCGTCGGCAAGGACGGGCAGCCGACCTACGGCGGCTACTCGCAGAAGATCGTCGTCGACGAGAACTACGTCGTCCGCATCCCCGACGGCCTCTCCCTCGACGTCGCCGCGCCGCTGCTGTGCGCCGGCATCACCACGTACTCGCCCCTGAAGCACTGGAACGCGGGTCCCGGCAAGAAGGTCGCCGTGGTCGGCCTGGGCGGCCTGGGGCACATGGGCGTCAAGATCGCCGCCGCCCTCGGCGCGGAGGTCACCGTCCTGTCCCAGTCGCTCCGCAAGAAGGACGACGGCCTGAAGCTCGGCGCCACGGACTACCGGGCGACCAGCGACCCGAAGACCTTCGAGGACCTCAAGGGCACGTTCGACATCATCCTCAACACGGTGTCGGCGCCGCTCGACTTCGACGCGTACCTGTCGCTGCTGCGCACCGACGGCGCGATGGTGAACGTCGGCATCCCGGAGGAGCCGGTGCACATCCTGCTCTCCTCCGTCTTCGGCAACCGCCGCGTCCTGAGCAGCTCCGGCATCGGCGGTATCCAGGAGACCCAGGAGATGCTCGACTTCTGCGCCGAGCACAGCCTGGGCGCCGAGATCGAACTGATCAACGCGGACCAGGTCAACGAGGCGTACGAGCGGGTCGTCAACAGCGACGTCCGCTACCGCTTCGTGATCGACACGGCGACGATCTGACTCCTCCGGGTCACTTCCGTCGGCCGAGGAGATAGAGCAGGTAGGGACCGCCGACCAGGGAGGTGAGCGCACCCACCGGGATCTCCAGCGGAGGTACCAGGGTGCGGGCCACCAGGTCGGCGGTCACCAGCACCAGGCCGCCCGTCAGCGCCGAGCAGACCAGCGGCAGCTGAGGCGTGCGGGTGAGCCGCCGGGCCAGCTGCGGTGCGGTCAGCGCGACGAACCCGATCGGCCCGGCGGCCCCGGTGGCGGTGGCGGCGAGCACCACGCCGAGGAGCGTGAGGCCGAGGCGGGCCCGGTCGACGGGGAGGCCGAGGGCGGCGGCGGTGTCGGGGTCGAGACCGAGGGGCCGCGCGGCCCGGGCCGCCCACACCAGCCCCGGCAGGGCGAGGACGAGTACGACGGCGAGTGGGCCGGCCTGGTCCCACCCGCGCCCGTTCAGACTGCCGGTCAGCCAGAGCTTGACCTGCTCGGCCGCGTCCAGCTCGCTGTCGGTGAGATACAGCTGGACGACGGCGGACAGCGCGACGCCGATACCGACGCCGGTGAGCACGAAGCGGCTGGGCTGCATGCCGTGCCGCCAGGCGAGGGCGTACACGAGAGCGGCGGCGGCCAGTCCGCCGCCGACGGCCACGAGCGGCATCGCGCCGGGCGCGGCGACGGCCCCGGTGGCCAGCGCGAGCACGGTCGCGGCGGCGGCGCCGTGCCCGACGCCGATGACGTCCGGGCTGGCGAGCGGGTTCCGGGTGACGGTCTGCACGAGCGCCCCGGCGAGCCCGAGGCAGACGCCGACGAGGGCGCCGAGCACGATCCGGGGGACCCGCAGCTCGCCTACGACCAGGTCGTAGGGGGTCGGGTCACCGCGGAGGGTGCGCCAGACGTCGGCCGGGGGGATGTAGGTCTGGCCCAGAGAGGCGGAGGCGGCCATGGCGAGGAGGAGGCCGAGGAGCAGGGCGAGGGCGACGATCATTGACCGCCTGTGGAGGAGGAGGGAGAAACGGGGGTGCGGGCGCAGCACGAACGTCCCTGCGGGCCGGTGAGGGCGCAGCACGGTCCCTGCGGGCCGGTGGGGGCTGGTCGCGCAGTTCCCCGCGCCCCTGACGGGGCGATTCGCCTGCCGTTCCTCTTCAGCCGCGGGCAGTCGTGCCGCTGGGGCGGCACGGGTGGGCGCGGGCGGCACCCTGCCAGCGCCGGTAAGCGACACCCCCCGCTCCCGCCACTTCACGCCACGGCCCCCTTCCTCCGTACCAGCGCCACCAGTACCGGCACCCCCACCAGCGCCGTCATCACCCCGGCCGGCACCTCCGCCGGAGCACGGACCACCCGGCCCAGGACGTCCGCGGCGAGCAACAGCCCCGCCCCCAGCAGCCCCGACAGCGGCAGCACCCGCGCATACCCCCCGGACCGCACCACCCGCCGCGCCAGATGCGGCACCACCAGCCCCACGAACGCGATCGGCCCGGCCGCCGCCACCGCGGAAGCGGTCAGCAGCGTGGCCCCCAGCGCCGCACACCCCCGTACGACATGCACCCGGTGCCCCAGCGCCCGAGCCGTCTCGTCGCCCAGCGCCAGCGCGTCGAGCCCCCTGGCACAGGCCAGCACCAGCCCCGCCCCCACCGCCAGGAACGGCAGCATCCGTACGACCGTCCCCGCGTCCCGCCCGCTGAGCGCCCCCACCTGCCAGAACCGGAACTCGTCCAGCGTGGCGGAGCTGGAGGTGAGGACGACCGTCGTCGCCCCCGCGGTCATCGCGGACAGGGCCGTACCGGCCAGCGCCAGCTTCACCGGGGACGCCCCGCCCCGCCCGCGCGAGGCGATCCCGTACACCAGGCACGCGGCGAGGACGGCGCCGGTGAAGGCGTACCAGACGTACGCCCCGAAGCCGTACGCGGAGCCGCCGAGGACGATGGCGAGCACGACCCCCGCCGCCGCGCCCTGGCTCAGCCCGAGGATGCCGGGGTCGGCGAGCGGGTTGCGGGTGACCGCCTGGAGCGCGGCGCCGGCGAGACCGAGCGCGGCGCCCGCGGTGAGGCCGATCTCGGTGCGGGGCAGCCGCAGGGAGCGCACCACGAGCGCGTCGGGTGAGTTCCCGCCGTGCAGCAGGGCGTCGAACACCGTGGCCGGCGGTACGGCACGGGTGCCGACGGCGAGGCTGAGTACGGCGACGACGGCCACCACGAGGGCGGCCGTCGGCCAGACGAGGGCGCGGCGCACTTACCGGAGGCGCTCGGCGAGCTGTCGTACGACCAGACGCGCGGCCGTGGGACCGGCGTTGAGGTACCAGGGGTCGTCGTCGACCTGCACGGTGTGACCGGCCTTGACCGCCTTCATGGACTTCCACAGCGGCCCGGCCAGGGTTCCCCCAGAGGGGGTGCCCCCAGCCGCGTCGGTCTTGGCGGCGTCGCCCTGCACGGAGTAGAAGATCCAGTCACCGTCGGCGACATCGACCTTCTCGGCGCTGATGTCCTGCGAAATGGCGTTGAACTGCTGGGACTTGGGGCGGGAGAGGCCCATGTCGACGGCTATCGAGCCGGTGAAGGAGGAGACGCCGAACATCCGGGTGCGGTCGGGCGTGAAGCGGACCATGGACACGGTGGTGGACGGGTCGAGAGCGGTGCCGCTCTTCTTCGCGTTGCCGACGATGTCGTCGAGGAGTTCCTGCGCCTCCTGCCCCTTGCCGACGGCGTCCCCGACCAGCAGCAGGTCGCGCTTCCAGTTGATGCCCTGGCCGGCGGTGACCACGGTGGGCGCGATCTTCGACAGCTGGGGGTAGAAGTCTCCGAGCGAGTCGTTGACCAGGATCAGGTCGGGCTTGGCGGCCGCCAGCGACTCCAGGTTGGGCGCGTTGCGGGTGCCCACGTCGGTCATCGCGGCGAGCTGCTTCTTGTTCTGCGGGAAGGCGTCGGCCAGGTAGTCGGGGACGAGCCCGGCGTTCTCGGCGCGGGTGCCGGCGGTCGGGACGATGCCGAGGGTGAGCAGGTCGTCGAGCTGCCCGGTGGAGAGCACCGCGATCCGCTTCGGCTGCGCCTTGATGGTGGTCCTGCCCTCGAAGTGGGTGACCGTGCGCGGGAAGAGGCCGTCGGTCTCGTTGTCCGAACCCATGCCGTCGGCGAGGGCGCTCGGCGCGGCGGAGGGGCCTTCGGAGGCACCGGAGACCTTGTTGACGGTTCCGTCGGCATGCGACGCACCGGCATCGTTGTCAGTGGCGGAGGAGCCGCAGCCGGCCAGCAGGCCGCCCACCACGGACACGGCGGACACGGCCAGGACGGCCTTCATTCTCGACGCACGCACAGCCAGGTCTCCCGATCAGTGGTTAAGGCAAGCCTTACCTTAACCGGTGCCGGGAGTACGTTGGACAGGAGGAGGTCCCACGATGACCGTGAACCTGAACCACACCATCGTCGCCGCACACGACAAGCACACGTCGGCAAGGTTCCTCGCCGACATCCTCGGCCTCGAAGTCAGCCCGGAATACGGCCCGTTCGTCCCGGTCGCCCTGCCGAACGGCGTCACCCTCGACTACATGGAGAGCCCCGGGAACATCCCGCCGCAGCACTATGCCTTCCTGGTCTCCGAGGACGACTTCGACGAGATCTTCACCCGCGTCCGGGACACCGGCCTCACCTACTGGGCCGACCCGTCCCACAGCCGCCCCGGCGAGATCAACACCAACGACGGCGGCCGCGGCACCTACTTCGACGACCCCAACGGCCACCGCCTGGAAATCCTCACCCGGCCCTACGGCAGCGGCGGCTGACCCAGCGGCACGGACTCCCCGGGCACGTACGACCGTACGACCGCACCCGCCCCGTCACCGCCGGACGGCCGTACGAGATGCACGCGCCCACGCCCGCCGACCAGGCCCCGCTCGTCCGTCACCGTCAGCACGGTGTTCTCGTCGATCGCGACGCCGTACGGCACCCGGCCGTGCGACACGGCCGCGACCAGCCGGGCCAGCGTCCCCCACTGCGCCGCGTGCACCTCCACCGCGAAGGGCACCAGGCCGAGGCCGGGCCGGACCTCGACCTCGTCCAGGTCCTCGGCGGTGTCCGGCGGACAGACCGGCACGCCGTCCACCAGCCAACCGCCCACTACGGCCCGCCGGGCGGCGAGAACGGCGCCCGCGGAGAACCCGGCGTAGGGGATGCCGTGCTCGGCGAGCACGTCGGGCAGCAGTTCCGGACAGCCCGCGAACGCGTCCTGATAGGCGGGCGTGAGCCCACCGCACACCAGCACCCCGTCCAGCGCGTCCAGTCCGTCCAGTGCGTCCTTCAGCGGATCCGGCTGGAACCGCTCACCGACCGGCACGAGCAACGGCACCGGATCGCACTCCCCGGCGGCCCGCAACGCCCCCGCGTACCGCGCGAACTGCTCCTCCCCGTCCCCCTCGTCGACGATCAGGCACCCGATACGACGGCTGCCCCCGCCCGCCGCCCGCAGCAGCGGCCCGTACACCTCCGGCGCCTCCCAGCCCCCGCCGACGAGGAAGACTCCGCCGGTCAGGGCCCGGGGTTCGCCTTGACGGCGGTGCGGCGCGGTCACCCGCGCAGGCCCTTGAGTCCGTCCTGCGCGGCCATGACCAGCTCGATCGCCCGGTTGTCGGTCGCCGGTTCGCGCATCTGGTTGGTCACGTAGGCGAGCGCCATCCGCTCGTCCGGGTCGACCCAGACCAGCGCGCCGCCCCAGCCTCCCCAGCCGAGGGCGCTCCCGAAGAGGCCGTAGCCCAGGCCGTACCGGGAGGGCATGCCGAGGACGCGGTCGTCACCGTCGAACTGCACCTCCCGGGCCCGTTCGCACCCCGCAGGCGACAGCACCCGCACCTCGCCGACGGTTCCGCCGCAGGCGAGCAGGGACTGCACGAGGGCGATGGAGCGGGCGTTGCCGAAGCCGCTGGCCGCGGGGATCTGGGCGCGTCGCCAGGCGAGGCTGTTGCCGTCGCGGACGCGCAGGGTGGCCACGCCGGCGCGTTTCGCGTCGCTGTCCCGTGCGGCGGCCGCGTAGTCCTCGTCCTTGCCCGGCGGCGGCACGGTGAGCGCCACCCGCCGGTCGTGCTCGGCACTCAGCCCGATGTGGAAGTCGGCGCCCAGCGGCCCGGCCACCTCGGCGGCGAAGAACTCGCCCGGGCTCCGCCCGGTGATCCGGCGCACCACCTCACCCACGAGGAACCCCTGGGTGAGCGAGTGATACCCGGCCGCCGTCCCCGGCTGCCACTGCGGAGCCGTCCCGGCGAGCCGGGCCGTGGCCGACGTCCAGTCGTACAGCTCCTCTATCGGCCCCTCCCAGTCGGGCAGCCCGGCGGTGTGCGACAGCAGATGCCGTACGAGCACGCCGTCCTTCCCCGCCGCGGCGAACTCGGGCCAGTACCGGGCGACCGGCGCGTCGGGATCCAGTTCACCCCGGTCGATCAGGACGAGCGCGCACAACGCGGTCATCGTCTTGGTCACGGAGAACACGTTGACGATCGTGTCCCGCTCCCACGGCACACTCCGCCCCGCGTCGGCGAACCCGCCCCACACGTCGACGACGGCCTTCCCGTCCACGAAGACGGCGACGGCGCCTCCCACGTCCCCCTCGTCCAGCAGTCCGGAGAGCATGGTGGGCACAGCGGCGAACAACTCGTCGTAGGAGCCATGAATGTCGGCCATACGGGCCATTCAGCCCGCCGGCACACGGCGAACGCAACCCAATTCCCGGAGCCGGCACGGCCGAGTCCGTCGGTGCGGAGATCGAAGCAACCGTCCGTAGCGGAGATCGAAGCAACCGTCCGTCAGCGCAAGGGAGCCGGTGCGCAGGGCGTCCGTTTCATGGACCTCGTATCGTCCGTGGCCGACCGCCACCACTCCGTCGGTGTTCCCCCTGACGAGCGATGGTCGTTCCGGACGGCCGATCGGCCCCCGGCGGCCTGCGGCGCGTCGAACGGGGGCACGATACGGACGACGGCAACGGTGGCAGGCGGCCGGCGGGCTCGACCCTCACTCCGGCGGGCCCGTGACGCCGACCGTCGGGTGTTCGGGCGGGTGCGGAATCGCCCGGGGCCCTCGCGCGTTGTGGGGAGTGGGCGCGGGACGCCGGTGATGTGCGAGCCGAACAGCCCGAGTGACCGAGCTGACAGAAATTGGAGGGTCCGTAATGGCTGCGCAGACGCAGAGGGCCGTGCTGGCGGGCGGATGCTTCTGGGGGATGCAGGACCTGATCCGCCGGCTCCCGGGCGTGACGGGGACCCGGGTCGGATACACCGGGGGTGACGTGCCGAACGCGACGTACCGCAACCACGGCACGCACGCGGAGGCCATAGAGATCCTCTTCGACCCCGAGAAGACCGACTACCGCGCGATCCTGGAGCTCTTCTTCCAGATCCACGACCCGAGCACCAAGAACCGCCAGGGCAACGACATCGGCCTCAGCTACCGCTCGGCGATCTACTACGTGGACGACGAGCAGAAGCGGATCGCCGAGGACACCATCGCGGACGTGGACGCCTCCGGACTCTGGCCGGGCAAGGTCGTCACCGAGGTGGAGCCGGTCGGCCCGTTCTGGGAGGCCGAGCCCGAGCACCAGGACTACCTGGAGCGCTACCCGGACGGCTACACCTGCCACTTCCCGCGCCCGGGCTGGCGACTCCCGGCCCGCACGCAGGGCTGACACGAAGAGCTGACCCGGAGAGCTGACCACGACACGGCCCGGCGCGCAGGGCGGAGGCCGACCGGCCGACGCCCGGCAGCCGGGCCGTGCCGGTGCCTGCGGGCCCGGGTGCGCGCAGCGCCCCGCCGTGCGCCGGTGGCGCTACGATCCACCCCGTGGCGGGCGCGGGCGGAAAGACGCGAAGGTTCGGTCCGGACGGGACCTGGCTGGTCGTCCTGCTGCTGGATCTCCTGTTGACCTGCTACTTTGCCGCTTTGCTCGTCGCGTGGTCGACACAGAACCAGATCGACCCGGCGGAACCAGGCCCGATCCTGCCTCAGCCCTCCGACCTGTTGCTCATCGGCTCAGCGATCCTCCTGCTCATGTCACTCGTCGGCACAGGGTGTGCGGTACTGCGGCGTGAGAATCGTCCGGAGACGGTGAAAGGCGGTCGAGCGGTCTCGGTGCTGCGGCTGATTCTGCTGCTCCTGGTGCTGCTGGCCTCCGCTGCGTAGGACAGGTTCCTGCGCCGGCTTGGCAGCCGGGCTCCGTCCTCGCGTCGCCTCTCGGCCCCAAGATCCGTCCCGCGTCCCGATCCGACGATCTACTGTGCTGCGTGATGCTTCGAGCCGGGGTGGAGGGCTCGGGCCGAACTTCTGAGCCGGCGGGAACCTGCGCGCGCTCATTCAGTCAATCGGGTGGGGAAGACAGTGGTTCGCCAATCACGGCTCGGCATTGCTATTGCCATGCTCATGACCCTCTTCACGCTCGCCGCATGCGAGTCGGGGCAGGGCTCCCGGGCAGGCACAACGGCGGAAGGGACCAGGACGGCCGGCGCGGAGGACACGCCGTTGGGCAAGCCGTTGGGCAAGGCGGACCTGGAGCGGGCGGCGATCACGGACGCGGATCTTGACGGCTACGAGGTCGAACAGACCCTGGCGGCTCCCGGGGCGTCTCACAGGACGGCGGATCCTGCCGAATGCGCGCCCGTCGTTCAGGCACTGGGGGGAAGCAGCGGCTTCGCAGCCACCGCGCGCATCGGCCGGATGGTTTTCTCGAAGAAGCACCGTCCCGGAGCAACCGTGATCCTTGCGTCGCACGGCGCCGGGGATGCCGCGCGGGTGATCGACGCACTCCGCACGGCCGCCGAGCGGTGCAAGACCTTCATGGACATCGGGGTGCGCTTCCGGTACGACGAGACCGCACTCCAGCCCGACCCCGGCTACGGCGATGAATCCGTGTCCCTGCGGCTCACCCAACTTGCGGCGGACACTGAGGACGACGAGCCCGTCCGAGTTCCCTACGCGGTGGTGGCCGTTCGGCAAGGGGCGACGGTCGCCATGTTCTACGAGTTCAACCGCCCCCGAGGGTCAGAAGGCGAGAGTCCGGCCGCCGTACCGGATGAGATCATCAGGACACAGCTGAACAAGCTGGCGATGTCGCAGCGATCGTAGTCACGTGCGTTGGGCCGGCCTCGCTGACCCGGACACATGACGGACGATCTTGGCAGCCGGCCCGGGCCCGGGCCTCGGCCTCGGCCCCGGCCTTGGCTCCGGCGTCCTTGTCCGCCGGGACCCCGAGCGGCAGCTCCTTGGCAATCGGGATCTCGGCGGGCCCACCCGGAAGCCCGCTCACCCATGACCGTGGCCTGAAGGTGCCCCGAGCGCGGCGGGGTCAAATACTGGAACGCATGCGCATTGAATTCGATCCCGAGACAATGGGGAGCACTGCCTTTTACCGGTTCCTGACTTCGGTCGTCGTTCCCCGGCCCATCGCCTGGGTCTCCACGATCACCTCGGACGGACGAACCGAAAACCTCGCCCCGCACTCCTTCTTCAGCATCGCCAGCACCGATCCCCCGATCGTCCAGTTCACCTCGATCGGACGCAAGGACTCCCTCCGCAACGTCGAGGACACCGGGGAATTCGTCGTCAACTTCTCGTCCGAACCGCTGCTGGGGCTGATCAACGCCACCGCCATCGACTTCCCCCGGTCGGTCAGCGAATTCGACACCGCAGGTGTCGAGCGGGAGGAAAGCAAATGCGTGCGGCCCCCCAGAGTGGCTTCCTCCCATGTGATTCTGGAGTGCCGTTCACACACCACGCTCCGCATGGGCAACTCCACTCTGGTCTTCGGACGGGTGGTCCGTGCCGCGGCGGACGAGGAATACATCGTCGACGATCGTCCCAACAGCGAGCTGCTGCGCCCGCTCACCAAGCTCGGCGGCGATGAATGGGGCACTCTGGGCTCGGTCCTGCACCTGAGCCGCATCCCCTACGAGGAGCCCGGCGCCGACTGACCGAGGTCCGGCACGGGCGAGCACCTCGCTCACCGCGGCGCGCCTGACCGCTCGAAGCGGGCGCCGGTGTCCATCCCGCGATCGGAACAGGGCCGGTGCCTGTCGGGCAGAACACCCCCGAGCTCGTCCCCGACCGGCCGCTCGGCTTGACGCCCGTCCAGTTGCAAGGACCGGTACGGCAGGGCTGGAGGTGCAGGTCCCGCTCGGGGTCCCACTGCACGCGGGCGGGCGCACGCTTCAGCTGACGTTGCCAGGCGGCTCGGTCGAATGACGGCTTGATCCAGGTCAAGCCTCGTTCACAAACCTCTTGAGGCGCTGCTGCCAGGCGACGCCCGGCACGTGGGCAACCGGCGTCGGATCGGCGAGGAAGATGTGCACATGGTTGATCATTCTCATGGGATACCTCCCATGTCACTCGTGGACGACGAGTGGGCGTACGCGCTCTGCGGTGGCACGGCGGCCCGGGAGTGTTTCACCTTCGGGAGCGCCACAGTTGTTGTCGGAGATGCCGGGACACTGATCATCGTGGAAGCCGGGGATGTCCTCGACAGGAGTTGCGTGTGGAACGCCGACGAGGTCCGTCTGGTAGGCCCTGCGCCAACGCCCGTCAGAAAACGGCTCGTGGAAGAGCCCTGGGAGTGGGGCACAGATGACAGGAAGTTGCCCTTTCACCTGACGGTCCGGGCCTCGGAAGGCCTCGTGTACCTGGGCACCGGATCCGTGACCCGGGCCGGCACGGTACTCCGTCCAGGCTCCAACGAACACGTCCTCACCGACTGTGCGCTTCGACTCGCTTCACCGCTGAGCAAGCCCGACTTGGACCGCGTCCGCCCTCCCCTCCCGCCGGCGGATCTGCCGAACCTGGAATGGCTCGAACAGGTGAACGGCGACCGAGCCGGCGCGCTCGAACAGTTCATCACCGGTTGGTATCCCGCTGCGTCCGAGACTGCCGAACGACCTCCAGTGCAGGCACCTCCCCTGGATCTTCCTGACGGACTAGGGCAGTTCTACCGGCTGGCACAGCACCGCCCTCGCTGCCTGGGAGTGCAGAATCGACTCCTTCCCCTTTCCGAGCTTCAGACCGATCCCAAGGGGGAGATGCTCGTCTTCGGCGAAGAGAACCAGGGAGGGTTCTTCTGGTCGCTGCTGTGGACGCTCGATGGCCCCGAAACCGATCCGACCGTCTGGTTCCGTGAGTACGACGAACCTCCGATCGCCGAGCAGGAACCACTCAGCGGCTTCCTCATGCAGTTCTCGCTTTATGAGGCTTCCATGGGTGCGGAGTACGTGGCTCTGTGCGACCAGGTCACGAAACAGCAGCTCGACCGACTCACCGAAGGGCTTCTCCCCGTGCCTCTGCGGCCTTTCTGCGCTGCGTTCCCCACGCGCTTCTACGTGGCTCCAGGACTCGTTCTGCATGTCTTGGACGAGCGTGGTGACGCCGGTTTCAGTGTCTGGGCCGGTGCAACCCACCGTGCCGCTCTTGCCCCACTAGGCGGCCCGCCGCTCAAGTGGATCCGCTTCGACGGCTGACGCGGCACGGCCCTGCTGCCGCCCTTGCGGTCAGGTCTCGGTATTGCTGGAGCGGCTGGTGCCGGTGTTCGCTCCACGGGTCCACAGGGAGAGGTCGCTGCTCGTCGCTACGGCGATCGTTCGGCCGGAGGGGGAGAAGCCGGCTGCACGGAATGTGGAGTAGTTCGAGTGGAAGATGTGCCACCACTCCTCTCCGTGCGGACCTGTGTGGGGGAGCCCGCCGTCGCCGGACAGCAGGACCCGTTCGTTCGGCCAGGCCGGGGTGACGACTTCCAGGGTCCAGCCGTCTTCGGTGGTGGTGTGCAGCCCACCGCCGAAGAGCCCGGCGATGTGTACGCGGCTTCCGGTGATCGGTCCCAGCCCGGGGCAGGACAGGTCGGCGACGGCGTCGGGGGTGCTGTCCTCGGGAGCGGGGTCGCGGTCCCTGGCGATCTTCTCGCCGGTGACGGCGTCGAAGAGACCGTGCCCGTCGGAGGAGACGACCATCACCAGATCGTGGCCGGTGGCGGGATCCGTCGCGAAGCCGATCCCGAGCAGTCCGCCGACAGGGACGCCGTACTCGTACTCGAAGACGAGCCGCCAGGGTTCGGGCGCGGGCACCACCGGGGCCGCGAGAAGCCGGTTCCGCATCGCCCGCTGGTAGGCCGAGAGCTCGGGCTCATGATCGGACTGCCCGCCCGGGGGCGTCTCCTTCGTCCACTTCATCACGGGCCCATGATCCTCGCCTCGACAGGCCGGCCCGAAGGTGACCTCGTTCCAGCGCGTAGGCATTGGTTCTTGCGGGCTGTAAACGCTGCTTGATGACTCAGGTCAAGCCGTGCTCACAGACCTTTGACGCCAACCCACCGATCCGGCGCACGTTCAGCGGATCGGGGACCTCCGGTCACGGTCACGCTCACCGAGGTGGGCGAGCAAGCATGATCGCTCGATCGGACGCTGCCAGGCGGCCTTGCGGCCGGATCCCGGTGTCGAGGCGGGCGGGCAGGTTCGCAGCCCTGCCCCTTGCAGCGCGGTTCGCCGGGGCCAGGAACGGGGCGAGGCCCGGACCTGCCCGGTTCGCGGCGAGTTGTCTTGATCGCGAAGTGGGCCGTTGCTAAGCCTTGGGCACTCAACTCTAGCGAGGACGTCGTGTATCAAGATCCCCCTCTTCCCGTTCCTCCGCGTTCACGTGTCCGGGGATTCGTCAGCGCCGTCGTGGCCATCGCCCTCGTGACGCTCACCGCCGCGACAAGTCCCCCCGACGCGGACGCCCGGCCCGCGGCGGACCCGGCGGCCGTGGTCCGCGAGTGGAACGCCGTCGCCTCCGACACGATCAAGACCAGTCTCGGCCCACGCCCCTCCGGGCAGGCAGCGATCTGGGAGGGGTTCGTCTCCGTCGCCGTGTACAACGCCGTGGTGGGGATCGAAGGCGGCTATGCCCTGTACAAATGGCGCGAGCGCGGTCCGGCCAAGGCATCCTCCGCGGCGGCCGCCGCCACTGCGGCCCACGACGTGCTGCTCACCTACTTCCCCGCCTTCAAGGAGCGGCTCGACACCGCCTACGCGGACTCGCTCGCCGCTCTTCCGGCCGGTCAGGCCAGAGACCGGGGCGTTGACTATGGAAAGCGCGCCGCCGCCCGCATCATCGAACTCCGCGAAGGGGACGGAAGGTTCGCGGACGTTCCCTTCACCGCTTCCCCGGCGCCGGGGGTCTGGCGGCCCACCCCGCCCGCGTTCCAGCCCTTCATCGACACCTGGCTCGCAAGGCTCCGCCCCCTCCTGCTCGCCTCCCCGCAGCAGTTTCGCCCCGGCGGACCACCCGCCCTCTCCTCGGCCGGTTACGCCGAGGATGTCCAGGAGCTGAAGGCCATGGGTGCGAAGACCGGCTCGGGCAGGAGCGCGCAGCAGACCGAGACCGCGCTCTTCTTCAGCGGCAACCTGGTCGAACAGGTCCAGACAGGCGTACGAGACCACGCCGCCCGGCACCGGCTCGGCATCGCCGCGACGGCCCGGCTGTTCGCCGCGGTCAACGCGTCGGCGACCGACGCCGTCGTCACGGCATGGGACGCCAAGTTCCACTACGGCTCCTGGCGGCCGATCACCGCCATCCGCCTCGCCGACACCGACGGCAACCCCGCGACGACGGCAGATCCGGCGTGGGAGCCGCTGCTCCTCACCCCACCACACCCGGACTACATCGCCGGCCATACGACCGTCGCCGCTGCCGTGGCACGCGCCCTGACGGAAGTTCTCGGCACCTCGCACATCGATCTCTACCTTCCCTCCGAGGTCACCGGCACCACGCGGTTCTACGGGTCCGCCGACGACCTCAACCGGGACGTCGTCGACGCCCGGGTGTGGGGCGGCGTCCACTCCCGCACGGCGGACGTGGCCGGCTGCCGGGCCGGCGCCCACGTGGCGGCCTGGGCGCTGGACCACTACTTCCAGCCGGTCGCCAAGAACGGCACCCAGTCGTCCCCTCCGACTCGACCCGCTCGGCAGGACAGGCTCGCCGAGCCGAAGTGCGGCGACGACAGCGACTGAACCACAGAGCCGAAGAGGACCCGGCGTCGAGCCGGGCTTCCGGTCCTGCCGTGAGGGATCAGCGGGTAGACCTTTCCCTTGCGGCATTGGCCGCTCCGACAGATCCCGAGCGGGGACGGGGAGTGCATCCTCCGCGGCACGTGCGACTCGGGCGGCCCGGAGCGGCTGCTTGGGGACTACGACTCGAACTGGAGCAGCGCGCCCGGCAGCTCAGCAGGGGCAGTCACTCCAGGAAAAGGGCTGTGAACGCGGCTTTGTGACCCAGGTCATGCGGTCCCGCTTCCACATGCCGGGGAAGCGGCCCTCGCGGGCGGCGGGCAGTCCGATCTCCGGCGAGTACGCCTGGTAGACGGTGATCGTGGACTCGGCGTAGGCCGCGCGAATCCCGCGTAGCGGTTGTTCCATGGCGTACAGCGTGCGGTCGGCTCGGTCGGGCGGCCACTGATTTGCGGCGGCCTGCCCGGGTCCCGGCGAGCCCGTGCTGCCGTGTGGTCCGTGACCGCCTCAGGCGCCGGAGACCGGCTGACGGTCGTCGCTCGGTCCCCGAACCGCCACCACTGCCCCCGGGCGCTGCACCCCAAGGCCGCGTGTGAAGGCCGCGCGTATCCGCCCGCACCACGGTGTTGCCCGTGCCCTCGTACTGGCGGTCTGCCGTCGACGTGGATCGTCGCTGGACGACGCGAGGACGGTCGCCGGATGCCGGTGCGCCCGGGGCCCGTGGGGGGGCCCGCGGGGGCGGCGGGGGCCGCCCCCCGCCGGGGGGCCGGGCCGGGGGGAGGCGGTGAGGCCCCCCCCGGCGCCCCAGACCACCCCCCGGTGTA
>NZ_JBHXSK010000013.1:34780-158955 GCF_042716195.1 Streptomyces sp. NPDC058683 | reverse complement strand
CCTCCTTCGTTGCGCGGCGCCGCCGGCCGGGTGGTGGGGCCGGGTGGGGGGGCCCGGGGGGGCGGCGGCGGCGGGGGGGGGGGGGCGGCGCCCCCCCCCCGCGGCCGGGGTACAGGCCGGTCGTCAGGCTTTCAGCCGCTCCCGGTCGCCCATCACCACGACGGGGTGAAGGCGGGGATCGAGGGTGCGTAGCAGGGTCTTCATGCCGGCTTCGGGAACGGTGACACAGGCGGACGTGCCGTCGCCGTGGTCGAGGTGCAGCCATATGCCGCCGCCCTTCTCCACTCCCTGGGGACGGTTCCAGTCGAACGGCGGGACACCCGTGAGCCGGTTGTAGTCGATGGCGATGACGTAGTCGAAGTCGTCGGCGTGGTCCTCGCCGTCCTCGATCATGGACGCGAAGGCGTTGTCGTCGTACCAGTAGTGCAAACGGCTGCCCGGATCCTCGAGGGACCCTCCCGCATCCGTCAGGGAGAACGCGCCGACGGGACTGCGCTCGTCGTCCATGTGATGGTCGGTCGTCCAGCCCAGCCTGCCGTTGTGCGCGGGCCAACTGCCCGTGCGTTTCCAGGCGGTGCCCTGTTTCTCGTAGAGCACGACGGTGCTTTCGGCGGAGTCCGGGCCGTCGCCGTAGACGACCACGGCCTGGTGGGTCTGGGCCGGTACGTGCTTCCACATGCGGCTTCCGACGCCAGGAAGACGCGGGCCCGCTTCCGGACCGGCGGAGCCGGACGCAGCCGGGTTGTTGACGCCCGGGGCACCGACATGACTCCTGTGCCCGCCGGCTCCGGCGCACGCCGTGGTGCCGGCCAGCAGGACACCGCAGGCGAGAGCCGCGGATATGGCATGACGTGCGCCGCCGTGCCGCGTCAGCAGAGGACAGGGCCGTATGACAGTAGATGTCCGCATGATCAGGATCCTGCGGCGGGACGGCCCGGGCTCGCATCCCGGACACGGCATCCGGCCTAGCGGTCACGCTGAACCCGGGACCCTCGCTCCGGAGCCGACGTGCCGCCCACGACGCCCTGGGGGGCTCGGCCGTGCCGGCCCGCCCCCACCGTCCTCGTCCGGGGTTCGATCGAGTCCTGCGGCCACTCCGCCGACAGCCGCAATGCCCGCCGGGCAGGACGCTCCCCAGTTCGTCTCTCATCCTGCGGTGACATCCGGCCCACCGCAGTCAGTCTCCGGTCGCATGCCCAAGTACCGCTGAGGACCGACGTCTTGGGAACGGCCGGGACCTAGGTTCGGTGGCATGACCACAAGCTCCCGCAGGGCGGCTCTGTCCGCTCTGCTCACCCTCGGCCTGTCCGCTCCGCTCCTGGGTGCCACCGCCGTCTCCCCGGCTCACGGTCGGCGCACGCCGACCCGGGGCACGTATGCGAGCGGGCCGGCGTTACCCCTTCCCGCCGGCCCGTACCCGGTGGGTCGCCGCGTCCTGCACCTGGTCGACCGGCATCGTGCCGACCCCTGGGTGCCGGCGGCGGGGAACCGGGAACTGATGGTGTCGGTGTCCTACCCGGTACGTGCGATCGGAGGCGCACCGGCGGCATACATGACCGTCGACGAGGCACGGCTCCTCTTGGCGGCGAGAGGACTGAGCGGGATCGTTCCGGCCGCGACCGTCGCCGGAACGCGCACTCATGCGCATGTCTCCGCTTCCCCGGCGCCGGGTCGTTTCCCCTTGGTGCTGCTTTCTCCCGGGTTCTCGATGCCGCGCAGCACGCTCACCGCGCTTGCCGACGAGCTGGCCGGCCGCGGCTACGTCGTCGCATCCGTGGATCACGCCTACGAATCTGTCGGCACGGAATTTCCGGGGGGCCGGATCCTGACCTGCGCGGCATGCGAGCAGGTCGACACCCCTGCGGAAGAGGCGGCCGCCGTGCGTGGCCGGGCCGCGGACCTGTCCTTCGTGATCGACGAACTGACGAGCCACCGGAGAGGCGGGGTGCTGTCCCGCATGATCGACCCTCGCCGTATCGGGATCGTCGGGCATTCGATCGGCGGAGCGGCTGCCGCGGCGACCATGTCCGCGGACCATCGCGTACGTGCCGGGGTCGATCTCGATGGTGACTTCTTCGTCCACCCTGCCGGGGCAGGGCTCGGCCGACGCCCGTTCATGATGATCGGTGCCGACTCCACGCACAGTCCCGACAGCGACGACACCGACTGGCCCGAAGCCTGGAGCCATCTGAACGGCTGGAGACGCTGGCTGACGGTAACCGGCGCCGAGCACTTCTCCTTCACCGATCTTCCCTATCTGGCCGACCAGTTGGGGCTGTCGGACCCAGCCGTCCCGCTCTCCGGAGTGCGCGGGTGGTCGATCACCCGCGACTACGTGACCGCCTTCTTCGACCTCCACCTGCGGGACATGCCACAACCGATCCTCGACGGCCCCACAGCTGGCCATCCTGAGGTCGTCTTCCGGGACCGGGTGTAGAAGAAGTTCTTGTCGAGGTACTGCTGGTGATGGCGATCCTCTTCAGGCGACTGATCGCATGGTGGAACCTGTGGGGATCGCGGCCGGCGGACTGGGAGAGAGTCGAAGAACCGGCTCGTGCTGCCAAGAAGTTGATGAGGGCCGTTGGGGCAATCAAGGACGAGCGTCGACTTGGTTCCCACAGGCAGCCATTGAGAGATGCGGAGAAGGCGGTGGAGTCGACCGTAAGAGCTCGCAGCGCGATCTTGGTGAAGTGCCTTGGCCGGCGTGACCGATGTGACGATTCGGCCGTTCGTGAGGGTGAGGGTGAGGGTGAGGGTGAGGGTGCTCGGCCGTGGATCGTGGATGACGACCTGTGGCTGCCGGTCGAGTCGCTGCCGCCCGAGGCGAAGAAGTCGGCGGAATTACTAAGGCGTTCCGGGCCGGTCGAGCAGCCAATTCGCCGCTCGACCAGCCCGACGCGGCATGCAGGGGTTGGCTCAGCAGCCCGTGGCGTTGTAATTCCAGAACGCGGCCCTGGTCTGCGGTCCGGCGATCCCGTCGGGGGTGCCGGCGTTTTCGCCGACGGCGTTCAGAAACTTCTGCAGCGCCGTGATCGTGTTTTTGCCGACGATCCCGTCGACGGTACCGGCGTTGTAGCCCCAGGCGTTGAGCATCCTCTGTGCCGCCATCCAGCTGTTGGTGCCCAGCTGTCCGTCCTCGGTACCGGCGTTGAAGCCCCAAGCGTTCAGGCAGCTCTGCCAGTTCTTGGCCCGGGTGGTGTTCAGGCCAAGGTTGTTCACTGCGAGGGGGGCGACCTGCCGGCTGCTGACCGCAGGCTTGGCGGACTGCTGGGGAGCCGCCACGCTCGCACTCGCACCCGCAAGACCTCCAGCGGCAATGCCGACGATGGCACTTGCGGCAACGAGTGTCCTGGCCAGAGAAGATCGCATTGCTTCCTCTTTCCGATCGACTGCGAAGGCTTTGACGCGACCGCCCATACAGGCCGTCTGCGCCGACCCAAGCGTGCCAGGAGCGTGCGCCCAAATCTTCCGAAAATGCGACCCAATCTCTCGTATGACCTATTACCGGCCATATTTGGGGCATGCTCCGCTGGGGATTCCGACAGAGAGCCCATGAATTCCGTCCCGCACTCGTGCAGCAGCCATCCCAAGAAGAGGACGTCAGAGACATCGCTGAGATGCTGCGCCGCACCGAAATCTCCAGCATCAACAGCGCCGCCCTGGAGTCGATCGAAGACGGCATTGACCAACTGGCCCGCGCCTACCCGTACGCCAACGCCGACTACCTGCGCGAGCGCACCCGCAACGGCCTGCAATACATCACCAAGCAGCTCGAAGGCCGAGTGCCCCTGCGCCGGCACCGGGAACTACTCGTCGACGCCGGATGGCTGTTCTTGCTCAACGCGTGTGTCCGGTACGACCGAGGCCAGCGCGAGGCCGCCAACCTCAGCAAGGCCGCAGCACTGCGGATCGGAGAGGAAGCCGGACACGGCGAGATCAAAGCGTGGGCATGGGAGACGCCCGCCTGGTCCGTGACTCCCTTGATGCCGGCCGCGCGAGGCTGGACCGACTCCCCAGACCCGACCCGACCACCGCTAACACCACTTCATCATCGACCCCGACCAGTGTGACTTCTACGAGATGGACGCCTACCGCCTCCTCGGAGACGACGAACGCGCCGCCGCCCACGCCCGATGGAGGGCAGCCCGGAGCCGAGGACCACCGCTGTTGACGTGGGGCGGGCCTGGGCTCCGTGTCAGAGTCGGCGGTACTTGTCGATGTCCTCCGCGAACTCCTGGATGGCCTGTGCGGTGAGTGTCGGTCGGGTGTCGGCGATGGCGGTCATGTAGTCCTCGGTCGTGGCCGGTCGGCCTTCACGATGGGTGACCTCGCGCTCGAATGCCGCCTGTGCGCCCTTGCGGGCGGCGAATTCGATGTCGGCCGGGGTGAACAGCTCGCTCGCCCGGACGAGTTGGGTGATGTCCACCGACTCGGCGGAGGCTCTGAGATATCGGCTCCAGATCGCCGCGCGGGCGGTTGCGTCCGGCGGGCCGATGGGGATGACGTAGTCGAACCGGCCCGGCCGCAGGAACGCCGCGTCGAGAGAGCGAACCGAGTTGGTGGCGCAGGCCAGCAGCCGCGCGTCGTGCTCGCGGAAGATGGGGATGAGCTTGAGCAGCTCGTTGGTCACGCCGTGCCCGGGATCGACCGCCTTTCCGGAGCGCGCGCCGGCGATCTCCTCGACCTCGTCGATGAAGAGGAGGACCGAGTCCAGTTCTGCCAGGTCCGCGAAGACCTCCCGCAGTGCCACGGCCAGGCCCTCGCTCGTGTCGGCCGCCAGCCGTGAGGGGAAGAGTTCCACGAACGGCCAGCTGAGCCGTGAGGCGACCGCTTTGGCGAAACTGGTCTTTCCGGTACCTGGCGGGCCGAACAGGATGATCGCCTTGGGCGGGGCGACGCCGTACCGGTCTGCCAGCGCCGGTTCGGTCAGCGGGAGCACGACACGGCGTTCGACGACCTGCTTCTCCTGCTCCATGCCGGCCATGGCGTTCCAGAGGCCCTCGGGCAGCATGCGCCCGCCCAGCGTCGCGAGGACCTCCGCGTTGGCGGTCTCGACGGGTTCGAGTTTCTCGTAGTAGGTGAGCCCGTCGCGGAATCGGTAGCCGGAGTTCTCCAGAGCCTTTGTCCCCGCCGCGTCGGCGGGCAGCAGTGCGCTGATGTGGCGCACGCCCAGTGCCCGCAGGCGCCGCTCGAGATCGGAGAGCAGGGCGCTCCCGATCCCGCGCTCGCGCCAGCGGGAGGCGAGCGCCACCAGGAGGATCCACCCCCGCTTTCCGTACGCCTGCGCCACGGCCATGCCGACCAGTTCATCGCCGACAACTGCGACGACCGCCGGCTGTCCGGCCTTGGCCGCCGTCATGACCTCGGAAACCGCGAACACCTGGTCCTCGTCGGCCCGGCGGCTCTGATCCCAGATGTCGATGGCCTGGTCAAGATCATCTTCGTGATATTCACGCAGGTGCCAAGCAGGCATCACCATCACCTCACACGGCGCGGGGGTCCCATTGTTCTCTCCGCGGCGCCGTGTGACGAACCCAGGCGGGCTCCAGGCAGACCGCGGGATCCCCAGGGGGCAGGGGTGTGACAGAAACGAGGGCCGGGAGGAGCGCTGTCGCCTGACGTCGGCCGGCGATCGGCCGGGCTTCCCGAGGGGCCGACGCCCGCGGTGCGTCCTTCGGACGGCGGGAGGGACCGGCGCCCTGCTCGCCGCGTCGGCCCGCCGCCCTCGTCCTCGTCGTGAGCGACGTGATCCACGGTGGGCGAGACGGCCTACCTGACCCCGCCCACCGGGACGGGCGCGACGCCGGTGGGGCAGGACGCCCCTCAGTTCGTCCCCGACGGGTCACTCAGCTTGACCCCCGTCCCGCCCAGCCCGCAGTAGCCCGCCGGGTTCTTGTCGAGGTACTGCTGGTGGTAGGCCTCGGCCGGGTAGAAGGGGCGGCCTTCGGCGGGGAGGATCTCCGTGGTGATCGTGCCGTAGCCGGAGCCGGTGAGGACCTTCTGGTAGGCCTCGCGGCTCGCCTCGGCCGTCGCCGCCTGCTCGGGCGTGCGGGGGTAGATCGCCGAGCGGTACTGCGTGCCGACGTCGTTGCCCTGGCGGAAGCCCTGCGTGGGGTTGTGGGACTCCCAGAAGGTCTTCAGCAGGCGGTCGTACGGGATCAGCTTCGGGTCGTAGACCACACGTACGGCCTCGGTGTGGCCGGTGAGGCCCGAGCAGACCTCCTCGTACACGGGGTTCTCGGTGTGGCCGCCCTGATAGCCGACGAGCGTGGTCCACACGCCCGCCGGGAGCTGCCAGAACCTGCGCTCGGCGCCCCAGAAGCAGCCGAGCCCGAAGTCGGCGATCTCCAGGCCTTCGGGGTAGGGGCCGAGGAGAGGGTTGCCCAGGACGGTGTGGCGGTCGGGGACCTCGAACTCGGGCGCGGGCCGGCCCTTGAGCGCCTGCTCGGCGGTGGGCAGCTGCGGCGTGCGGCCGAAGAACATGGGGAGCTCCCTGCGGTCTGGGGGACGGGGCGGTCGGTCCCGTCCGTCCCGGCGGTCCGGGGCCGCATTGTCCACGCATCCACCCTGCGACGGCACCCCTCACACCATGCCGGGGTGCCGTCCGAATTCCGCCTACTCCGGCGCCGCGGCCGCCTCCGCCACCAGCTTCGCCGTCGTGTTGCGGACCCGGCAGTAGTACGCCGCCGGGTCGCCCCGATAGCGCCACGGCAACGCGTTCACATACCCGTCGACCAGCCTGAACTGTTCGAGCGCCGCCTCGTCCCGGTCCTGGAGGTGGAGGTAGAAGGCAAGGAGATGGCGCAGCTCCGGCAGACGCGGGTGCGCCGGGTCGGCCGCCGCCGCGTCGGTGAGGCCCGCGTCCACCCTCGCCACCATCTCCGGGGTGTTGTCGGCCGCGGTGTCCTCGGACTCGTCGTGCTCGAAGTGGGCTATCAGCGGCAGGGCCGTCAGCAGGCTGCCCAGCGGCGCACCGGCCGCCGCCCGCTCGGCGAAGTCGGCGGCCAGGCGCTGCGAGCCACGCCACTTCGCGCACCAGAACTGCAGCGCCGAGAAGTGCGCATCGAAGTGGTGCGGCGCCCGCGCGGTGATCTCCGTCCACAGCTTGTCCATCTCCGAGTGCGGGTAGCCCAGGCCGAGCGCGACCCATATCTCCGCGATGTACGGCGTCGGGTCGTCGGGGTTGAGGGCAGCGGCCCGCGCGATCTCCTCACGAGCCGACCGCAGTGTGCGGTGGAACGCCTCGAACTGTTCCTCCGTCGTGTGCCGCGCCCGCTTCGCACCCCGCAACTCCCAGGCGAGGATCACCGTGCTGCGCGCCCGCACCACCGCCGCGTCCGGGTCCTCGGGGCGCTCCTTCTCCCAGGCCAGCAGCCAGTCGTCCGCCTCGGCGGCGCGCTCGGCCAGCAGGTAGGTGACGGCCGACCGGCGCTCCCAGTCCCGGCCGATGGCCTCCAGCAGGGCGGCGCCGGCCCGCCAGTCACCGCCGGGCACCGCCGTCAGCGCCACCGCCCACTCGGCGGGCAGCGGCGCTGAGAGCTCCGTGTTCTGCCGCTCGGCGGGCAGCAGACCGGCCTTCTCGGCGGCCTGGGCGCCCAGGCCCTCCTCGTCATCGGAGGCGGAATCGGACTCGGACGGGCTCGGGGAGAAGAACTCCTTGAGGAACACCCCGGCCAGCCACAGCACGAAGAGCAGCGTCGGGACGGCGAGGATGCCCAGGATCCACAGCAGAACAGTCATCGAAGGTCGCTTTCGGGGTCAGGCCGGCTGGGGAGCCGGGGGGAGCAGTGCGCGCAGCGGGGCGGTGTCGGGGTGGTCGGCCAGCGCGGCGTCCACGGCGGCGGCCAGCGCGGCCTCCGTGCCCGCCTCCCCGTCGAGGTCGGACGCCGAACCGGGCAGCCGCACCGACGCCGGCCGCGACCAGGAGAACTCCCAGTGCAGCAGCGACCTTGCGCTGAACTCCGCCAGCACCATGCTCTGCAACGAGTCCCGCAGCACCGGCCGTACGAACTCCCGGAACGCCCGGCCCTTCGCGGCCGCCGCCTGCTCGGACAGTGGCAGCCGCTGGGCCAGCTGCCACAGCTGACCGTCGTCGATCACCGTGAGCAGCGCGGGCAGCGACGGCCGGTCCTTGGTGTAGAAGGCGAGCGCCCGGTGCAGCGGGGTGTCGAGCGAGGCCAGCCCCGCGGCCATCGAGCAGCCCAGCAGCTGTTCCCACTCCCCGGCGCGCTCGAACTGCCGTACCTCGTCGGTCAGTACCGCGTCCTCCAGCGCGGCCAGGGTCCGGGCCGGGTCGGCGAGCAGCGCGAGCGCCGGGCCGCCGTCCTGGCCGCCGCGCCCGTCGGCGGGCAGCTCCTCGATCCGCAGCACCCGGTCGGCGATCGGCGGATGCGAGTCGTACGGTGATGCCGGCTCCGTCGGCAGCTTCTCCCGCAGCCTCGTCAGCTCCGCCTCGCGTGCCGTGAGCATCCGGCCGAAGCCGCCGAAGAACTGGCCGTGCGGCGGCAGCCGGCGGGCCGTGACGCCGAGCGTGGCGTACGACTCCAGGTAGAAGTCGTGCGCCGTGGCCAGGACCGGGATCTCGCGCAGCGCCGAGGCGGTCGCGTCCCGGCCGGCGATCCGCGCGGCGGCCAGGTCGGCGGCGTACTCCTGCGCGCGGGCCGTCGACAGCGTGGCCCGCATGTAGAGCTTCGCGTAGGCCGTGTAGATCGCCGCCATCAGCCGGTAGGTGACCCCGGCGCCGGCGGTGTCGATCTCCTTGGCCTTCTTGCCCTTCGCGGTCCGTTTGGCGGCGGCCTGCTGCTGCCGGGTGCGCTCGGCGGCCTCCTTGCCGTCGGCCTTCGCGTGGAAGTGGCCGACGGTCCGCCCGATCTGCACCCGGCCGCGTACCACGAGGGCCGACAGCCGGGTGTCGCCGCCGGTGAAGTGGCCGTACTCATGGGCGAGTACGGCCTTGAGCTGGGCCTCGGTCAGCCCGGTCAGCAGCGGCACACCCAGGTAGAGGCTGCGCGGTCCGGGGCGCAGGCCGAGCAGCCGGGGGTCCTCGCTGACCGCCGCGTTGACGTCACCGGTGAGCACGATGGTGTCCGGTGCGCGCGTGCCCGTCGCCGCCGCGAGCTCCCTCACCAGCGCCCACAGCCGGGGCTCGGCGGCCTCCGTGACCGCGAGGCCGACCGGGCCGTCCCCCTTGGGAGTGCGGAGCATGAACATGCCGCGGACGACCGGGATCGCCAGTACCACCGAGACCAGCACGATCTTTCCGGCGACGGGTCCGTGCGCCCAGGTGACCGAGGCCACGTCGAGCGCGGCCAGCGCCGCCAGCAGAACGAGGCCCAGCAGATAGAAACCGCAGAGCAGGACAAGGGCGCGCAGCGCCCGCAGAGTTGCGCCCATCGGGCAGATCCCCCCCCCCACAGGACCCCAGAAAAGGGAACCGACAACGACATGAAAAAAGAACGGGACCGCACGGAAGCGGACGGAAGTGGACAGGTGCTTCGTGCGGGTGGTGCGGGTGTGGGGGGATGCCGGAGTATGCCGTACCGCAGGTCAGGACGGCAATTCAAGCGCCCCGCAAGAGGTGCGGAGCGCAGTCCGGAAGCGGCCGCCGCCTGAGCGCGCCCAGCTCCCCACTCGCCCGCAGCCGGCACACGACGTGTCTCTTGGCCGGCGTCCTCAGCTGAGCAGCGACGCCGGGCTTCCGCCGTTCGCCTCGTAGCCCGCCACCGCCAGCGCGCGGTAGAGGGTGAACTCGGCGGCCGGGTTCGCGGACAGCGTCCACGGCAGGGCCCCCACATGCCCGTCGACCCGTATCAGCTCGCCCATGGCCTCCGCCCAGCGCTCGGAGCGGACCAGGAAGAAGACCAGCAGATGCCGGACGTGCGCGAGCATCGGGTCGTCCTGGCGGGCCGAGTGCACCGCGTGCAGGGCGCCGTGGACCGCCTTGGTGACGACCTCGCTCTGGTAGAAGCTCGCCACCAGGTTCACCTCGGGGAGGTGCTCGAAGACCGCGAACAGCGGCATCGCGGCCAGCAGCGAGCCCTGCGGGGCGCGCGCGGCGGCGGCCTCGGCGAAGGAGTACGAAAGCTCGCGCGAGCCGTGCCACTTCTCGCACCAGTAGTGCAGGGCCGCGAGATGCGCCCCCATGTGCGTGGGCGCCCGGTCCAGGATCTTCAGCCAGAGCTTCTCGAACTCCGGCTGCGAGTAGTTCAGCCCGCGCGCCACCGACAGCTCGACGATGTACGGCACCGGGTCCCCCGGGGACAGCAGCGCCGCCTGCCCGCAGGCGTCCCTGGCCTCCTCCATGATGATCCGGAAGTCGTCCGTGCCCGGCGTCGAGGTCCGCCAGGCCTGCTGGACCAGGAACTCCGCGTGCACGGCCGCGCCGCCCGCGTCCTTGGGCTGCTCGGCGCGCCACACCCGCAGCCACTGCCCGCCCGGCATCTCGCTGACCCCGCCCGGCCGCTGCTGGAGCTCCAGCGCCGCCGCGCCGGCGAAGGCCTGCACACGCTGCCAGCGCAGCTCGCCCGCGATCTCCGTGCCCGCGAGCAGCTGCGAGGCCGCCCGGTAGTCCTGGGTGTGCTGCACGACGTCGAGGACGTCGAGCAGGTCCTGGTCGGGGCCGGGCATCCGGATGTCCAGGTCCTCCTCGCGCACGAAGCCGTAGTCCGCCGGGTCGGCGGCGTCCGGGTGGCTCGGGTGCACCTGCTCGATCATGCCGCGCCGCCGCAGGACGGGGAGCAGCACGAAGCTCAGCAGGAGCAGCGCCATCAGGGCCCAGAGAATCGCCATGCGTCAAGCGAACCAGACGGCGCGGACAATTGGCCAACCGGTGGTCGCGACCTGTGGACAACGTGGGGCCGGAGCGCGGCTGGGGACTGGTGTGGGCTCGCCGCACAGCTCCCCGCGCTCCTTCGGGGCGCGTGAGCACTAGGCTCAGTACCCATGAGCGACAGGCACATCAGTCAGCACTTCGAGACGCTCGCCATCCACGCGGGCAACACGGCGGACCCCCTCACCGGTGCGGTCGTCCCGCCGATCTACCAGGTCTCGACCTACAAGCAGGACGGCGTCGGCGGCCTGCGCGGCGGCTACGAGTACAGCCGTAGCGCCAATCCGACCAGGACCGCCCTGGAAGAGAACCTCGCCGCGCTGGAGGGCGGGCGCCGCGGGCTCGCGTTCGCGTCCGGGCTCGCGGCCGAGGACGCCCTGCTGCGCACCCTGCTCAGCCCCGGCGACCACGTGGTCATCCCGAACGACGCCTACGGCGGCACGTTCCGGCTGTTCGCGAAGGTCGTCTCCCGGTGGGGAGTGGAGTGGTCCGTCGCCGACACCAGCGACCCGTCGGCCGTGCGTGCCGCGATCACCCCGAAGACCAAGGCGGTCTGGGTGGAGACCCCGTCCAACCCGCTGCTCGGCATCACCGACATCGCGGCCGTCGCACAGGTCGCCCATGACGCGGGCGCCCGGCTCGTCGTCGACAACACCTTCGCCACGCCGTACCTCCAGCAGCCGCTCTCGCTCGGCGCGGACGTCGTCGTGCACTCGCTGACGAAGTACATGGGCGGTCACTCGGACGTGGTCGGCGGCGCGCTGATCGTGTCGGACCAGACGCTGGGCGAGGAGCTGGCGTACCACCAGAACGCGATGGGCGCGGTCGCCGGGCCGTTCGACTCGTGGCTGGTGCTGCGCGGCACCAAGACGCTCGCGGTGCGCATGGACCGGCACAGCGAGAACGCCACCAGGGTCGCCGACATGCTGAGCCGGCACGCGCGCGTGACGCGGGTCCTGTACCCCGGCCTGCCCGAGCACCCCGGTCACGAGACCGCCGCCAAGCAGATGAAGGCCTTCGGCGGCATGGTCTCCTTCCAGGTCACGGGCGGCGAGGAGGCCGCGGTCGAGGTCTGCAACCGCGCCAAGGTGTTCACCCTCGGCGAGTCCCTGGGCGGCGTCGAGTCGCTGATCGAGCACCCGGGCCGGATGACCCACGCCTCGGCGGCCGGTTCCGCGCTGGAGGTGCCCGCCGACCTGGTGCGCCTGTCCGTGGGCATCGAGAACGTCGACGACCTGCTGGAGGACCTCAAGCAGGCGCTCGGCTAGGTCCGGCTCACCAGCCGACGACGGGCGGAGTCGTCGTGGACGGCGGCTGCGCCCACGGCCGGACCAGTGCCGCCCAGACGGTGAAGGCCACCGCCGCCGCGCACAGCAGCAGCCACAGCAGGCGGCGGGCCGCGCGTCTGCGGCGCAGCAGGCGGCCGCCCCGGCGCAGCACCTCGCCGTAGAGGTCGGGCGGTACCCGTGGCGGTCTCTGTTCCATGAGCCGCCGGGCGGCGGCCTCGCCTTCGGTGCGGTTCACGACGGCGCCACCTTCGCCCCCAGCACCGTGGGCGCGGCCTTCGCGGGCGGGTGCAGCAGGGTGGTGATCGCCCGGTCGCAGATGATGCGCACACGGTCCGTGGGCAGGCCGAGCAGCGCCGCCGCCTGCTCCTCGGCGACCCCCTCGTACAGCCGCAGCACCAGGATCAGGCGTTCCTGGGGCGTCAGGACGGCGAGGGCGCTGTGCGGGTGCGGGCGGGCGCGGCTCAGCGGGCCGCCGTACTGGTGCCAGGCGGAGTTCGCGAAGCGCAGGGCGAGGTGCTGGCGGGCGCGGTCGTACGGGTCCTCGCCGCGCAGCTGGTCCCAGCACGCGTACGTGTGCGCGAGCGCGAGGGTCAGCAGGCGCCGCGCGCGCGGGTTGGTGTCCGGGGCCTCGGCGGTCAGCAGGGTCGCGGCATGCAGCAGCCGGCCTGCCGCGCCCGCGACGAACGCCTCGAACTCCCGGGCCCGGCGGGCGTCTTGGAACGCCTGCCGATCGCGCACCGTGCCTCCCCCTCTGCGGGGCCCCACCGCGTCCGGGACCCGGACGCGGATACGACGGGGGCCCGGTCTCATATGAGGCCAGGGGTGCCCCCACGGTCAAGAGCCGGGCAGCACGCACGCGTGCCGGATGCTCCACGGGCCGGTGCCGACCGGGGGTTCACAGACGCCGGTGCATGCCGGCGGGGGGTTCAGAGACGCCGGTGGATGCCGGCCGCCGAGGAGCCGGTCACTGAGGAGCCGGTCGCCGAGGAGCCGGTCGCCGAGGAGCCGGTCGCCGAGGAGCCGGCCGTCGAGGAGCCGGCCGCCGGTGGGGGCCGCCGGTGGGTGCCGGCCCGGGTCAGGATGCCGGCGGCGTGTCCGAGTCCGGCTGGACGGTCATCCGCGCGGACAGGGCGCTGTTGAAGCGCGTGAGCAGCGCGCAGAACGTCTCGCGCTCCTCCGGCTCCCAGTCCTGGGTCAGCTCTGCCATCAACTGCCGCCGGGACGAACGCACTTCGTCCAGCCGCGACAGCCCGCGCGGGGACAGCTGGAGCACCACGGCCCGCCCGTCCTCGGGGTGCGAGGTGCGCTTGACGAGACCGGTGTCGACGAGCGGAGCCACCTGCCGGGTGACCGTGGAGGAGTCGATCCCCATGCTCGCGGCGAGCGCCTTGACCCCCATGGGGCCTTCCTTGTCGAGGCGGTTGAGCAGCAGATACGCGGCGCGGTCCATGGAGTTGCGCACCTGCCCGACGCCGCCGAGCCGGGTCTGTTCGGCACGGCGGGCGAACACCGCCACCTCGTGCTGCAGCGTGTCGAGGAGACCGGTGTCACCGACGGTCGTCATGTCCATCGACATTTCAGGTGTTGTGGGCATGGCCGGGGGCTCACTTCATGAAGAGTGCTGGTGTGGGGGACAGAGTACGCGGACGGGGGGCGAGCCGTACCGGCGCTGCGCAAACCGGTCTCGGAGCTTGGTCACACCCGAGCCTTTGGCCTGTGAACTGCGAGACTTGAGTCATGAGCTACAGCACGGCTGACTCCTTGCGCCCCGTCACCCTCGACGACGTACGCGGCGCTCAGAAGATGCTCACGGGCGTGGCGCGGGTGACCGCGATGGAGGGCAGCAGGCACCTGTCCCAGCTGGCCGGCTCGCCGGTGCATTTCAAGTGCGAGAACCTCCAGCGGACCGGTTCGTTCAAGCTGCGCGGCGCCTATGTGCGGATCGCCGGGCTGCTGCCCGAGGAGCGCGCCGCCGGAGTCGTGGCGGCCAGCGCCGGGAACCACGCGCAGGGCGTGGCCCTGGCCTCCGCGCTGCTCGGCGTGCACGCCACGGTGTTCATGCCCCACGGCGCCCCACTGCCCAAGATCAGCGCGACCCGCGAGTACGGCGCGGAGGTACGGCTGCACGGCCAGGTGGTCGACGAGACGCTGGCCGCCGCCCAGGAGTACGCGGCCGAGACCGGCGCGGTGTTCATCCACCCCTTCGACCACCCCGACATCATCGCCGGTCAGGGCACGGTGGGCCTGGAGATCCTGGACCAGTGCCCGGAGGTCGGCACGATCGTCGTCGGTATCGGCGGCGGCGGGCTCGCGGCCGGGATCGCGGTCGCGGTGAAGGCGATCAGGCCGGACGTCCGGATCGTCGGCGTCCAGGCGGAGGGCGCGGCCGCGTATCCGCCCTCGCTGGCGGCCGGGCGCCCGGTCTCGGTGCAGAACCCGATGACGATGGCCGACGGCATCAAGGTCGGACGGCCCGGCGACGTGCCGTTCGCGCTGATCGAGGAGCTGGTCGACGAGGTCCGCACGGTCGGCGAGGACCAGCTCTCCGCCGCCCTGCTGCTCTGCCTGGAGCGGGCCAAGCTGGTGGTGGAACCGGCCGGCGCCGCTCCGGTCGCCGCCCTGCTCGCCGAGCCCGGCGCCTTCGCGGGGCCGATCGTCGCCGTGCTGTCCGGCGGCAACGTCGATCCGGTGCTGATGCAGCGGGTGCTGCGGCACGGCATGTCCGCGCAGGGCCGCTACCTGGCCGTACGGTTGCGGCTGACCGACCGGCCGGGCGCCCTCGCCACGCTCCTCGGGGTGTTGTCAGTGGTCGACGCTAACGTCCTGGACGTGAGCCACGTCCGGACCGACCCTCGGCTCGGGCTCACGGAGGCGGAGGTCGAGTTGCACCTTGAAACCAAGGGACCAGCACACTGCAGCGAGGTCGGCCACGCCCTGCGCGAGGCCGGTTACACGGTCATCGACTGATCCCCGCCGAAGTTCCCGGCGGGAAACGGCCAGGTCAGGATCCGTTCATTCACTCGTTCGGGGAAATCTGTCGACGGACGCGATACATCGCGTTATGGTGTGTCGCGTGGCCGTGGTCGCGCCCGCCTGCCGTCGTGCCGGCGAAAACCATAGGCGGACCGAAGCGCGCATACCTAGCCTTTTTCGAAGCATCCCCGACGACGTGGAGACTCATATGCCAGGCGCCATCTATGCCGAAGGCCTGGTGAAGACCTTCGGTGACGTAAGGGCTTTGGACGGCGTCGACCTCGATGTCCCCGAAGGCACGGTCCTCGGACTGCTCGGGCCCAACGGCGCGGGCAAGACGACGGCCGTCCGCTGCCTGACGACCCTGCTCCGCCCCGACAGCGGCAAGGCGGTCGTCGCGGGCGTGGACGTGCTCAAACAACCGGACGCCGTACGCCGCTCCATCGGCCTGTCCGGACAGTTCGCGGCGGTCGACGAGTACCTCACCGGCCGCGAGAACCTGCAGATGGTCGGCCAGCTCTACCAGATGAAGGCCAAGCAGGCGAAGGCCCGCGCGGTCGAGCTGCTGGAGCAGTTCAACCTCGCCGACGCCGCCGACCGCCCCGCCAAGACCTACTCCGGAGGCATGCGCCGCCGCCTCGACCTCGCGGCCGCCCTGGTCGTCTCGCCGCCCGTGATGTTCATGGACGAACCGACGACCGGCCTCGACCCCCGCAACCGCCAGCAGCTGTGGGAGGTCATCAAACAGCTCGTCTCCGGCGGTACGACGCTGCTCCTCACCACCCAGTACCTGGAGGAGGCCGACCACCTCGCCCACGACATCGCGGTCGTCGACCACGGCCGGGTCATCGCCCAGGGCACCTCCGACCAGCTCAAGGCCCGCACCGGCGGCGAGCGCGTCGAGGTCGTGGTGCACGAACGCGACCACATCCGGACCGCCGCCGAGGTGCTGCACGGCTTCGGCAAGGGCGAGACCACCGTCGAGGACCACACCCGCAAGCTCACCGTCCCCGTGACCGGCGGCGCCAAGCTGCTCGCCGAGGTCATCCGTGAGCTGGACACCCGGGGCATCGAGATCGACGACATCGCACTGCGCCGCCCCACCCTCGACGACGTCTTCCTTTCCCTGACCGGACACACGGCCGAGGAGAAGACCGAGGACAGCGGCGAAAAGGACCGCAAGGACACCGGCAAGGACAGCCGCAAGGAGACCGTGAAGTGAGTGCCGTCACCGACACCGTGCGGGTAGCCGCTCCCGGCAACGCCATCAGCCGGTCCTTCCGCGACTCGATGGTGGTCGCCAAACGCAACCTGATCCGGATGTCCCGGATTCCCGAGATGCTGATCTTCGGGCTCATCCAGCCCATCATGTTCGTGGTGCTGTTCACCTACGTGTTCGGCGGCTCGATCCAGGTCGGCTCGTCCACCTCCACCCAGGCCTACCGCGAGTTCCTGATGGCCGGCATCTTCGCGCAGACGGTGACCTTCGCCACCGCGGGTGCGGGCGCGGGCATCGCCGACGACATGCACAAGGGCCTCATCGACCGCTTCCGGTCGTTGCCCATGGCCCGCGGCGCGGTCCTGACCGGACGCACCCTCGCCGACCTGGTGCAGACCGCGCTCACCCTCGTCGTGCTGGCGGTCGTCGCCCTGATAGTCGGGTGGCGCACGCACGAGAACCTCGGCAAGGTGCTCGCCGGCTTCGGGCTGCTCCTGCTGCTCGGGTATGCGTTCTCGTGGATCGGCGCGCTGATCGGCCTGTCCGTGCGCACTCCTGAGGCGGCGACCTCGGGCGGTCTGATCTGGCTGTTTCCGCTGACGTTCATCTCGAACGCGTTCGTGGACGCGAACCAGATGCCGGCCTTCCTGCGGCACATAGCCGAGTGGAACCCGTTCAGCGCCACCGTGCAGGCCGCACGCGAGCTGTTCGGCAACCTTCCCCCGGGCTTCCAGGCGTCCGACGCCTGGCCCATGCAGCACCCGGTCTGGGCCTCGCTGATCTGGTCGGTCGTGATCATCCTGGCCTTCCGCACGCTCGCGGTCCGCAAGTACCGCTCGGCCACGGCGTGACACGGGCCGTCACCGCGTGACCGGACCATGACCGCGTGAGATGCGGACCATGACAAGGCCCCCGGCGTCCCATGGACGCCGGGGGCAGGTGTCGGTTCGCGTCAGCCGGAGTAGGGCTCGGCCTTGAGGATCTTCACCGAGGCCTTCTTGCCGTTCGGCAGCTCGTACTCCGCGTCCTCGCCCACCTTGTGCCCGATGACACCGGTGCCCAGCGGGGACTGCGGCGAGTAGGTCTCTACGTCGGAGCTGGCGTATTCGCGTGAGGCCAGGAGGAACGTCATGGTGTCGTCCTCGTCGCCGTCGAAGGCGATGGTCACCACCATGCCGGGCGCGACGGCGCCGTCCGCGGAGGTCGGAGCCTCGCCGACCTTGGCGTTCTCCAGAAGCTGGGTCAGCTGGCGCACACGGAGCTCCTGCTTGCCCTGCTCCTCCTTGGCCGCGTGGTACCCGCCGTTCTCGCGCAGGTCGCCCTCCTCGCGCGCGGCCGCGATCTTGGCGGCGATCTCCGTGCGCGCAGGACCAGACAGGTACTCCAGCTCGGCCTTGAGCTGGTTGTACGCCTCCTGGGTCAGCCAGGTGACGTTCTCGCTGGTCTGGGTCACAGGTGCTCCTCGTCGGTACTGGGAATACAAAGCATCGCCCTACCCAGAAGCATGTTCCTCCATGGAAGGGCGAAACCACGAGCCTAACAATTCAACGGCAGAAGGGGGAGGACATAAGCCGTCAGAATCACGTCAACGCAGGTGAGGGCCTATGTATTCATGGCCGGCGTCAGTCGGCGTGGCAGCCGAGCAGCTCCGCCGTGGTCCCACGGGCCGTCGTACGGAGCGTGAGCACCCGGTCGATCTCGGTGGCGGAACCGGTGAAGCGGAAGTCCGCCCGGCCCACCTCGGAGCCGTCCGCCGCCTGGGAACGCAGAGTGCAGTAGCCGGAGGCGCCGGAGTCCTTGTGGACCTCCAGATGCACCTGGACCGCGCTGTCCGAGGCGTCGAAGGCGACGACCTGGGCGCTGATCTCGCTCTTGACGACGTAGTGGTAGGCGAAATAGCCGACCAGGGCGAGCAGCAGGGCACCGAGGACGGCGCCGGTGATCTTGAGTCTGCGGTCGGCGACCTCGTCCGAGGAGCGGCCGTAGCGGCCCTCGGGCAGCCGCGTGCTCGCGGTACTCATGATCGTCCTCCCGGCAGGAACCACTCCCGGACCCGGCCGGACCCGGACCCCGGAATTATTCGCCCCCTGTTTCGGTCACTATAGAAGCGCCGATCGCACCCGAAGACACCGGGGCGCCGACTTACTGAGGATTGAGTCTTGACTGACCAGTTGCGACTGATGGCCGTCCATGCCCACCCCGACGACGAGTCGAGCAAGGGCGCGGCCACCATGGCGAAGTACGTGTCCGAGGGGGTGGACGTGCTGGTCGTGACCTGCACGGGCGGGGAGCGCGGCTCCATCCTCAACCCCAAGCTGCAGGGCGACAAGTACATCGAGGAGCACATCCACGAGGTACGCAAGAAGGAGATGGACGAGGCCCGCGAGATCCTCGGCGTCAAGCAGGAGTGGCTCGGCTTCGTCGACTCCGGTCTGCCCGAGGGCGACCCGCTGCCGCCGCTCCCCGAGGGCTGCTTCGCCCTGGAGGACGTCGACAAGGCGGCCGGCGAGCTCGTCCGCAAGATCCGCGCGTTCCGCCCGCAGGTGATCACCACCTACGACGAGAACGGCGGCTACCCGCACCCCGACCACATCATGACCCACAAGATCTCGATGGTGGCCTTCGAGGGCGCGGCCGACCCCGAGAAGTACCCCGAGGGCGAGTTCGGCCTCGTCCACCAGGCACAGAAGCTCTACTACAACCAGGGCTTCAACCGTCCCCGCACCGAGGCGCTGCACAAGGCGCTGCTGGAGCGCGGCATGGAGTCGCCGTACGGGGACTGGCTGAAGCGGTGGAGCGAGTTCGAGCGCATCGAGCGCACCCTGACCACGCACATCCCGTGCGGGGAATTCTTCGAGATCCGCGACAAGGCGCTGATCGCGCACGCCACGCAGATCGACCCGGACGGCGGCTGGTTCAAGGTTCCGATGGACCTCCAGAAGGAGGTCTGGCCGACCGAGGAGTACGAGCTCGCGAAGTCGCTCGTCGATACCTCCCTCCCCGAGGACGACCTCTTTGCGGGCATCCGCGACAATGCCTGACATGAGCGCAAGCGCAAGTCTGGCACTGACGCACCTCGTCCCCCTCGCCAAGGAGGTCGACGAGAACAAGGTGACCCCCGGCGTCCTCGGTTTCATCGTCTTCGCGGTGATGGCCGTGGCGGTCTGGGGCCTGATGAAGTCCATGAACAAGCACATGCAGAAGGTCGACTTCAAGGAGTCCCCGAACGCCAAGGCGGACCCGGGGACTCCCACAGCCGACACCAAGGGCTGACCGGCGTCACGCCCCAGCCGGTACCGGCACCCCCATCACCTCACGGGCGTGCCGGCTGGGCACCATGCCCAGCCGCCATGCCTGCCAGCCGGACTCCAGGGTCACCCCGCGGTCCAGCAGCAGGCCGTACGCCGTGAGGTACTCGGTCAGTTTCTCGTCGCGCAGCGGGTGGGCCGCCCCGGAGAGCTGGGCCAGGTCCTCCTGGGCGACCGCCGTACCCACCTCCACACCGCCCGGCGCGGCATAGGGGAGCAGGGTGCAGCGCAGGAAGCGCGCCCAGTCCTCGCCGCGGCGGTCGCCGTACGACGAGAACAGGGTGACCGCCTCGTCGCACAGGGCCAGGGCCTGCTGGGTACGGTTGTTGCCGGCGTCCACGACGGCCAGCTCCAGACAGGTCCAGGCCTCGCCGTGGACGACTCCGATGCGCTGGAAGTCGGCGCGGGCGTCGACCAGGAGCTGACGGGCGAAACCCGAGTTGCGCAGTGAACCGGTCTGGGCCGCCCGCTGGTCGCGGGTCACCCGGGCCGAGTGGTGGCGGGCACAGGCCAGGCCGTAGACGTCCCGCATCCGGGAGAACATCGTCCGCGACCGCTCCAGCTCACGGACCGCCAGATCCAGGGTGCCGGTCTCCTCCAGGGCCTGGCCCAGGTAGTAGACCGTCCAGGCCTCGCCGCGCGCGTCCTCGTTCTCCCGGTGCCGGGCGGCCGCCTGCCGCAGTGCGTCGACCGCCGGGGACGCGTCACCGGCCACCAGCCGGGCCCGCGCCAGTTGGGTCAGCGCCCAGGCCTCGCCCCGGGCGTCGCGGGTACGGCCGTAACGCTCCAGCGCCGCCCCCAGCTCCCGCTCCGCACGCGGTACGTCACCCATCCGCAGCGCCAGCTGGCCGAGCTGGAAGTGCGCCCAGGCCTCGCCGTGCACCGAACCGCCCTCCCGGTGCAGCACGAGCGAGCGGGTGAGCAGGTCCAGCGCCTCCGGCAGCCGGGCGCGGTCGCGCTGCACCGCCGCCAGCGCGTGCATCGTCCAGGCCCGGTCGGTCGCCAGCTGGGGGACCGCCTGGAGATCCAGCGCCTCCTGGAGCTTGGCCGCCGCCTCGGTGAGATGGCCCTGGTGGTGCAGGGTGATCCCGAGGGAACACAGGGCACGGGCCGCACCGGCGTCGTGATGCGCCTCCATGTAGAGGTCCACGACGGAGGTGAGGGTGGTGCGCGCCTTGTCCAGTTCGCCCAGCTGGCGGGCCGCGATACCGGTACGCCACTGCACCGAGCGCACCAGCAGGCCCTGGTCCACCGCCTGTGCCAACTCGCTGATCTCACCGAGCCGGTAGAGGTCGCCGCGCAGCAGGCAGTAGTCGCACAGGGCGCCCAGCAGGTTCTGCACGGCCGCCTGGTCGACGCCCTCCGCATGCCGCAGTGCCGCCGTGATGAAGCTCGACTCGTCGTCCAGCCAGCGCAGCGCCTCGTCCAGGGAGGTGAAACCGTGCGGGCTGAACCGGTCCGAGCGGGTCGACATGTTGCCGTCCACCAGCCGGAGCACCGAGTCGGCCAGCTCCCCGTAGTTGACGATCAGCCGCTCCTGCGCCGCCGTGCGGTCGGCCGGCTCCTCCTCGTCGGCGAGACGGGCCTGGGCGAAGGCACGGACCAGGTCGTGCAGCCGGTAGCGGCTGCCCCGGACATGGTCGAGCAGTCCGGCCTGCGCGAGCGCGACCAGATGACGCGTCGCCTCCGCCTCGTCCGTGGCCAGCAGGGCGGCCGCGGCCGCCGCGCCGAGCGAGGCCCGGCCCGCCAGCGCCAGCCTTCTCAACAGACGGCGCCCGGTCTCCGACTGGTCGGTGTAGCGCAGCCACAGCACCCGCTCCACCGGCTTGACCGGCCCGTACGCGCCGAGGTCCGTGGCCAGCTGGAGCGGCGAACGCGAACCCAGCGACGAGCCCGCCACCCGCAGCGCCAGCGGCAGCCCGCCGCACAACTCCCGGATCCGCTCCGCGGACTGCGCGTCGTACGGCCCCGACGTGTCCTGCGCCGCCGCGTCCAGCAACTCCTCCGCGCCCGCCGCGTCCAGCGCCGTCACCGGAAGCTGGTGCACCCAGGCCGGCAGGTCCGCGGGCAGGTCGAGCCGCTCCCGGGCGGTGACCAGGACCAGGCTGTCGGACCGCTCCGGGATCAGCGTGCGCACCTGCTCGGCATCCGAGGCGTCGTCCAGCACGATCGTCACCGGAAGACCCGTCAGGTGCTGGTGGTACAGCTCGCTGAGCCGCTTGACCTGCTGGTCTGCCGAGGAACGCTCCCGGAACAGCAGCTGTTCGCGGGGCGCGCCCAGCCGGTTGAGCAGATGCAGCAGCGCGTCCCGGGTGGGCAACGGCGGCTCGCCCGGGCTGTCGCCCCGCAGGTCCACCACGACCGCACCCCGGAAGAAGTCCTTCAGCTCATGGGTGGCCCGGATCGCGAGCGTCGTACGCCCGGAGCCCGGCTCGCCGTGCAGGACGACGACCGCCGGGCGGGTCTCCGTGGTCGCCCGTGCCGCCTGCGCCCACTGCCGGATCCGCGCCAGCTCCTGATGACGGCCGGCGAACGGGCCGTCCGGGTCCGGGAGCTGGCCGAACGACTGCTGAAGCACCGTACGCCTGCGGGCCGCCGCGCTCTTGTCCGCGCCGCGCAGCCCCGGGCCCTGCTTCTTCTTCGGTCCCGTGGAGGCGCTGAGCACCCGCTGCTGATCGAGGAACGGCCGGATGCCGCGTACCTCCAGTGCGGTCAGCCACTGCAGGCGCAGCTGCTCGGGGCCGCCGGGCTGCCCGGCCGCGCCGGCCCGGTGATGAGCGGCGGGGAGATGGGTACCGGCGACCTTGACGACCGTGGCGGCCGCGCCGATCACTCCGGCGGCCACGCCCGCGCCGAGCGCCGTACCGGCGCCGGTGCCCAGGGAGAGGTCGGCGACGGTGGCGGCGACCGCGGCGACGGCCGCTACCAGCAGGGGGGTTCCGGCGCCCTCTCTGGCGTACCGCTGGCCGAAGCTCTGCCGGCCGGCCTCCGTCTCGTCGAGGGCGTGGGTGTAGGTGTCGTACTCCTCGGCGGCGCTCTGTGCCATCGCCTCCAGGCCGCCGCGGGCCCGGGACAGCAGCAGCTGTCCGTCGACGCGGCCGCCGGAGCGGCGGACCTCTTCCTCCACGGCCTGGACCAGCAGCCGGTCGGCTTCCGCCCGATGGGCGTCCCGCATGTCCCGTCCCCCTCCAGCGGTAACTCCTTTGCTTACGAGTGTCCTTGGGAGAGGGCGAAGTTGCGAGAGGGCCGGATCATCGAAGAACGGGGGCTAGCGCGGCACGGGCTCGCTCTGCCGTCCCTTGGACAGCGCCAGGAAGACGCATGCCGCGGCCAGTCCCGCCTCCGCCACGGCGCTGCCGAGCGCCTCCACCAGTTCCATGCCGACCGCCGACGTCGTTATGTCGAACCACGCGTCCAGGATCGCCACCGATGCCGTGGCCGAAGCCGTCAGGCGGGCCCGGGCGTCGCCCCGCAACCCCAGGACCGCCGTCGCCGCGCAGCCCGCCGCCATCAGGACGTCCAGCCCGATCCAGGCCAGCGACCAGTTGTGCACCTCGGTCTTGGTGGGCAGCGTCAGCGCCAGCACCACCATCCACGGCACGAGCAGCACGGAGGACGACCCGAGAAGGATCAGTGCCCACCGCTTCAACTGCCTCGTCCGCTTCATCCTCCGCGCCTTCGTCGCCGTTGACCGCTCCAACATCTCGGCCCCCTCGTCTTGTTCCAGCTCCGCGGAACCTGTGGATGCCATGGGTCCCCGTCATGCCCCCACGCTAGACTGCAGAGAAAATTCTGCAAAGGAAATTCGGCAGACATCAGGGACGTCTCAGGGTTCTCCGGGTTACGGTGATCGCATGACCGACGGCACGCCCAGGACGGCCGCGGCGCCCGCCCCCGCCGCAGGCGCCGAGCTGACCAGCCTCGAACGCACCGCCCTCTACAAGTCCCTGGGCAACCCGCTGCGCCGCCGGATCCTCGACTACCTCGGCCGGCACGGCGAGGCCAACTCCACCGTGCTCGCCCGCGAACTCGGCGAGAGCTCCGGCACCACCAGCTACCACCTGCGCAAACTCGCCGAGCAGAAGCTCATCGCGGAGATCCCGGAGAAGTCCGGCGGCCGGGAACGCTGGTGGCGGAGCCTGCCCTTCAGCCACACCACGCCCGACCCGGCCACGATGACGCAGGAGGAGTACGCGGCGGCCGAGCACCTCGCCCTCCTCAAGATCGAGGTCGACACCAGGCTGTTCCGCCGCGCCCACGAGGAGTACCGGGGTCCGCAGGGCTGGGCCCAGGTGCAGCGCACCGGCACCTGGATGACCAAGGACGACCTGCACGCCTTCGTCCATGCCTACAAGGAACTCCTCGACCGCTACGGCCACCCGGACGACGCGGTTCCCGAGGGGGCACGCCGGGTCAACCTGCGCTTCTACGCTGCTCCGGACGCCGTGGGAGAGTGGGAGGGTGAACCGACTGGCCCATGAGACGTCCCCGTACCTTCTCCAGCACGCCGACAACCCCGTCGACTGGTGGCCCTGGTCGGCCGAGGCCTTCGACCGGGCCCGCGAGACCGGCAGACCCGTCCTGCTGAGCGTCGGGTACAGCTCGTGCCACTGGTGTCATGTGATGGCCCACGAGTCCTTCGAGGACCGGGCCACCGCCGACTACCTCAACGAGCACTTCGTCTCCGTCAAGGTCGACCGCGAGGAGCGGCCCGACGTCGACGCCGTCTACATGGAGGCCGTGCAGGCCGCCACCGGGCAGGGCGGCTGGCCCATGACCGTGTTTCTGACGCCCGACGCCGAGCCCTTCTACTTCGGTACGTACTTCCCGCCCGCACCCCGCCACGGCATGCCCTCCTTCCGGCAGGTGCTGGAGGGTGTCCGGGCCGCCTGGACCGACCGGCGGGACGAGGTCGCCGAGGTCGCCGGGAAGATCGTCCGTGATCTCGCCGAGCGGGAGATCAGTCACCAGGGCGCCCGGCCGCCCGGTGAGCAGGAACTCGCCCAGGCCCTGCTCGGACTCACCCGCGAATACGACGCGCAGCGCGGCGGGTTCGGCGGTGCCCCCAAGTTCCCGCCGTCCATGGTCATCGAGTTCCTGCTGCGCCACCACGCCCGGACCGGTTCCGAAGGCGCCCTGCAGATGGCCGCCGACACCTGCGAGCGGATGGCCCGCGGCGGCCTCTACGACCAGCTCGGCGGCGGCTTCGCCCGGTACTCCGTCGACCGCGACTGGATCGTGCCGCACTTCGAGAAGATGCTGTACGACAACGCCCTGCTCTGCCGGGTGTACGCCCACCTGTGGCGGGCCACGGGGTCGGAACTGGCCCGCCGGGTCGCCCTGGAGACCGCCGACTTCATGGTCCGTGAACTGCGCACCGACGAGGGCGGGTTCGCCTCCGCCCTCGACGCCGACAGTGACGACGGGACCGGCACTGGCAAGCACGTCGAGGGCGCGTACTACGTGTGGACGCCCGCGCAGCTCGGCGAGGTCCTCGGCGCGGACGCGGATCTCGCCGCCCAGTACTTCGGGGTGACCGAGGCCGGCACCTTCGAGCACGGCCAGTCCGTCCTGCAACTCCCGCAGCAGGAGGGCGTGTTCGACGCCGAGAAGGTCGAGTCCGTCAAACGGCGGCTGCTCGCGAAGCGTGCGGAACGCCCCGCGCCCGGCCGGGACGACAAGGTCGTTGCCGCCTGGAACGGGCTCGCCGTCGCCGCGCTCGCCGAGACCGGCGCCTACTTCGACCGGCCCGACCTGGTCGAGGCCGCCGTCGGCGCCGCCGATCTCCTCGTACGGCTGCATCTCGACGACCGCGCACGCCTCGCCCGCACCAGCCGGGACGGCAGGGCCGGCGCCAACGCGGGTGTGCTGGAGGACTACGGCGACGTCGCCGAGGGCTTCCTGGCGCTGGCGTCCGTGACCGGTGAGGGCGTCTGGCTGGAGTTCGCCGGGCTGCTGCTCGACCATGTCCTGGTCCGCTTCGCCGACCCGGAGACCGGCGCCCTCTACGACACCGCCTCCGACGCCGAGCAGCTGATCCGCCGGCCGCAGGACCCGACCGACAACGCCACGCCCTCCGGCTGGACCGCGGCCGCCGGTGCGCTGCTCGGTTATGCAGCCCACACCGGGTCGGAGCCCCATCGCACCGCGGCGGAACGGGCGTTGGGCGTCGTCAGGACGCTCGGGCCGCGGGTGCCGCGCTTCATCGGGTGGGGGCTCGCCGCCGCCGAGGCGCTGCTCGACGGTCCGCGCGAGATCGCGGTCGTGGGACCTGACCAGCGGGACAGCCGGACAACCGCGCTGCACCGCACCGCACTTCTCGGCACCGCACCCGGCGCGGTCGTGGCCATGGGGACTCCGGAGAGTGACGAGTTCCCGTTGCTCGCGGGGCGGCCGCTCGTCGGCGGGGAGGCGGCCGCGTACGTGTGCCGTAACTTCACCTGCGATGCCCCGACCACCGACCCGGAGCGGCTGAAAACGGTGCTTGGAGGCTGAAGTTCGGGGAAAGGCCTGCCCATCGGGGAGAACAAGTGGCCGGATTTGTGCGTCTGTTCGGATAGATACCGCTTACGGCATCGGCGTTCCGAAACATGCTATTTATCGGAAAGGCTGCCAGGCTTCACAGATCCCCCCTAGGCTCTGCACAGACACGCGACGGTTGTGACTCACCGTTGCGTACAGGGGGCTTTGGGATCTGGGGGGATCTTCTCTTGCTGACGTCTGTCTTCATCGCGGTCGTCTCGCTCGCCTTGTTCTGGATGGCTGCCTTCACCCTGTGGTGGCAGATGCACGCGTGGCGTACGCCCGAGGTGCTCGCTTCCACTCGGTTCGGCAGACCTGACGGGGGCGAACACGTGTCGTTCTCGCTGTTGCTGCCCGCGCGGCACGAACAGGCGGTGCTCGACCACACCATCCAGCGGCTGCTGGAGTCCACACACACCGACTTCGAGATCATCGTGATCGTCGGACACGACGATCCGGAGACCACCGCGGTCGCCCGCGCGGCGGCCGAGAAGGACCAGCGCGTCCGGGTCGTCGTCGACACCCACGAGAAGAAGAACAAGCCGAAGGCCATGAACACGGCGCTGCCGCACTGCCGCGGCGATGTCGTCGGGGTCTTCGACGCCGAGGACCAGGTCCATCCGGAGCTGCTCGCCCACGTCGACCACGCCTTCCGCACCACGGAGGCGGACGTCGTCCAAGGGGGCGTCCAGCTCATCAACTTCCACTCCAGCTGGTACAGCCTGCGCAACTGCCTGGAGTACTTCTTCTGGTTCCGGTCCCGGCTCCATCTGCACGCGCAGAAGGGGTTCATCCCGCTCGGCGGCAACACCGTCTTCGTGCGGACGGCCGTGCTCCGGGAAGCCGACGGCTGGGACCCCGACTGCCTCGCCGAGGACTGCGACCTGGGCGTGCGTCTGTCGTCCGTCGGCAAGAAGGTCGTCGTCGCCTACGACTCCGACATGGTGACCCGCGAGGAGACCCCGGGCTCGCTCATGTCGCTGCTCAAGCAGCGCACCCGCTGGAACCAGGGCTTCCTGCAGGTCTACCGGAAGCAGGACTGGAAGCAACTCCCGGGCTTCGGGCAGCGGTTGCTCGCCCGCTACACCCTGATGACGCCGTTCCTTCAGGCGTTCTCCGGCGTGATCATCCCGCTGAACGCGGCGGTCGCCCTCTTCCTCGACGTCCCCGTCGGCGTCGCCTTCCTCACCTTCCTGCCGCTCGTCACCGCCGCCGTCACCTTCGTCTTCGAGGTGGTCGGGCTGCACGACTTCGGCAAGCAGTACGGGCTGCGCGTCCGCTTCATCCACTACGTGAAGCTCGTCGTCGGCGGCCCCTTCTACCAGGTCCTCCTCGCCGGAGCAGCGATCCGCGCAGTGTGGCGCGAGCAACGCGGCCGGAACGACTGGGAATTGACCACTCACGTCGGCGCGCATCTCACCGCGGCCGAGACGATCCGAGAGGACGTTCCTGCGTGACCTCCACTCTTCCCGCGGTGACCACTCCGAAGGTCCCCGCGCAGCGCAGAGCTGTGCCAAAAACAGGTTCGACCGGTCGGACAGCGCGGCCGCTCCGGCTCCGCTCGTCCCGTCGTGACCTGCTCCTGTGCGGTGTGCTGCTGCTCGCGATCCTCGCGGTCCAGGGCTGGAACATCGCCGACTACCCGACCCTCAGCGACGACGAGGGCACCTACCTCGCCCAGGCCTGGGCCGTCCAGGAGGGCCGGGGCCTGGCCCACTACACCTACTGGTACGACCATCCGCCGCTGGGCTGGATCCAGATAGCCCTGCTCACCTGGATACCCTCCGCCCTCGACCCCGGCCTGATGACCGTCGGCTCGATGCGCGTGGCGATGCTGCTGGTCAGCGCCGCCAGTGCGGTCCTCGTCTACGTCCTCGCCCGCCGCCTCTCCCTGCCCCGCTGGGCGGCCGGCCTCGGCATGGCCCTGTTCGGACTCTCGCCGCTCTCCGTCGTCCTCCAGCGCGAGATCTTCCTCGACAACATCGCCGTGATGTGGCTGCTGCTGGCCTTCTGCCTCGCCGCCTCGCCCAGCCGTCACCTCTGGCACCACTTCGGCGCGGGCCTCGCCGCCGCCGCGGGCGTCCTCACCAAGGAGACGATGCTCGTCGTCCTCCCGGCCCTCCTCGTCACCATGTGGCGCCACGGCCACCCCGACACCCGCAAGTTCGCCCTCACCGGCGCCGTCACCGCCTGCACCCTGGCCGGACTGTCGTACCCGCTGTTCGCCCTCCTCAAGGGCGAGCTGCTGCCCGGTGCCGGCCATGTCTCGCTCTGGGACGGCGTCAAGTACCAGATGTCCAGGCCGGGTTCGGGATTCATCCTGGACACCTCCTCCGGCTCCTACGGCGTGCTGCACTCCTGGCTGTACTACGACCGGGTGCTGCCCGTCGGCGGCCTCGCCGCGGCCCTGCTGCTCCTGGTCGCCCACCGCTGGTCGGTCACCGCCCGCGCGCTCGCCGGACCGGCCCTGACCGTGGCGATCCTGGCCGCCGTCGCCCTGCGCCCCAACGGCTATCTGCCCGCCATGTACATCATCGGCGCGCTCCCGTTCCTCGCCCTGGTCCTCGCCGGGGCCGCCGCCTCCGTCACCCATGCCGCGCTCCGCAGGTGGCGCACGGAGGGCGAGAAGCGGGCCGTGACCTACGGCCGGTACGCGCTGGCCGCCGTACTCGCCCTCGCCGCCGGCGCGTACACCGTGCCGCAGTGGTACGACGGCGACCGCACCGCCGTCACCGCCGACGCCAACGCCTCCTACCGGAAGGCCTCGCACTGGCTCGGCACCCAGGTCGCCGACCCCGCCCACGCCCGCGTCCTCGTCGACGACGCGCTCTGGCTCGACCTCGTCCACCAGGGCTACCGGCCAGGCCTCGGCGCCATCTGGTTCTACAAGGCCGACCTCGACCCGGCGGTCACCAAGACCATGCCGCACGGCTGGCGGGACCTCGACTACGTGGTCGCCTCGCCGACGGTCAGGCGGGACGCCCGCGACCTGCCCAACGTCCGGGCCGCGCTCCAGCACTCCGCCCCCGTCGCCACCTTCGGCACCGGCGACGACCGCATCGAGATCCGGCAGATCGCAGGGGGTACCCGTTGAGCAGCCACGAGTACACCGTCCCCACGGCGGGACTGGAAGCGGCGGAGGTCCCCGAGCCGGGCGCCGTCACCATCGTCGTACCGACCTTCAACGAGTCGGGGAACGTAAGGCAGTTGCTGCACCAGATCACCGAGTCGGTGCCCGCGCGGCTGCCCTGTGAGGTCGTCTTCGTCGACGACTCCACCGACGACACCCCCGAGGTCATCCGGCAGGCCGCGCAGGACTGCCCGTTCCCGGTGGCGGTGCTGCACCGCGACGAACCGGTGGGCGGCCTCGGCGGGGCCGTCGTGGAGGGGCTGAAGGCGGCCACCTCCGAGTGGATCGTCGTCATGGACGGCGACTGCCAGCACCCGCCGTCCCTGGTACCGGAGCTGGTGGCCACCGGGGAGCGGGCAGGCGCCGGGCTCGTCGTCGCTTCCCGGTACATCAAGGGCGGCAGCCGGGCCGGGCTCGCCGGCAGCTACCGGATCGCCGTCTCGCGCGGGGCGACCTGGCTCACCAAGTCCCTGTTCCCGCGCCGCCTGCACGGCATCAGCGACCCGATGAGCGGCTTCTTCGCGATCCGGCGGAGCGCGGTCACCGCCGACGTGCTCAAGCCCCTCGGCTACAAGATCCTCCTGGAGATGGCCGTGCGGAGCCGCCCGCGCGAGGTCGCCGAGGTCCCGTTCGTCTTCCAGGACCGGTTCGCCGGCGAGTCCAAGTCGACCGCGCAGGAGGGCCTGCGCTTCCTGCGCCACCTGGCCGGCCTGCGCACCGCCTCGCCGGTCGCCCGGATGGTCGGCTTCGGGCTGATCGGGCTGAGCGGCTTCGTGCCGAACCTCGTCGGGCTGTGGGCGCTGACCGCGCTCGGCCTGCACTACGTCCCCGCCGAGATCCTCGCCAACCAGCTCGGCGTCGCCTGGAACTTCGTCCTCATCGAACACCTGCTGTTCCGCGACCGGCGGGCCCATCGCCGCTGGTGGGACCGGGCCGGCCGGTTCGCGCTGCTCGCCAACGCCGACCTGGTGCTGCGCATCCCGCTGATCGCCCTGTTCGTCGGCCGGTTCGGGATGGGCGCGCTGCCCGCCACCGCGCTCGCCCTGGTGACGACGTTCGTCCTGCGCTTCGCCGGGACCGAGGCGCTGGTGTATCTCCCGCGCCGCCAGAAAGATGCAAGGAGAGCCGCGTGACCATGAAGCACAGAAGGACGGCGCTGGTCGGGGTGGGCGCCCTGACCGCCGGACTGCTGCTCACCGCACCCCAGCCCGCCGAGGCGGCCAACCTCGTCAAGAACCCGGGCTTCGAGACCGCCGGCACCGACGGCATGCCGTACTGCTGGGAGAAGTCCGGCTGGGGGGACAACGACTTCGCCTTCGCGACGACGACGGACGCCCACACCGGCTCCTCGGCCATGAAAGTGACACTGACCCGGCGGGTCGACGGCGACCGCAAGGCGCTGATCACCGAGTCCACCGACTGCGCGCCCGTCGTCACGGCGGGCAAGCAGTACGACCTCTCGCTCTGGTACAGGTCGACGACCCCGGACACGTCCGTCACCCTGTTCCGGCACGACACCACGGCCGGCTGGCAGTACTGGACCGACCTGAAGACCCTCGACATGGCGTCCGCGTACACCCAGGCGACCGTCCGCACCCCCGAGGTCCCCGCCGGCACCGACCGGATCACCTGGGGAGTCTCGGTCTACGGCACCGGCTCGGTGACGACCGACGACTACACGATGGACCAGGTGGCCGACACCGTGCCGCCCGCCCAGTGCACGGGCACGAACGCCCAGTGCGCGGACGGCAGCTGGTCGGTCCTGCCGACCCAGAACCCGGTCCGCTCCATGCACTCCGTCGTCCTCAACAACGGCAAGGTGCTGCTGATCGCCGGCTCCGGCAACAGTGAGGAGAACTTCGACGCCGGGACCTTCACCAGCGCGGTGTACGACCCGGCCAACGGCACCTACAAGGTCGTCCCGACGCCGAAGGACATGTTCTGTTCGGGGCATGTGCAGTTGCAGGACGGCCGGGTGCTCGTGATGAGCGGCAACAAGGCCTATCCGGTCGCGGGCGGGCACGGCTACGAGGGGTACAAGGACTCGTACATCTTCGACCCGGTCACCGAGACCTACAGCAAGACGAACGACCTCAACGACGGCCACTGGTACCCCTCGGCGACCGAGCTGGGCAACGGTGACGTCATCTCCTTCGGCGGGCTGCGGGAGGACTCGTCGGGGTCGGTCACGGCGGAGTACTGGTCGGACGCCCAGCAGAAGTGGCTGGGTCTCGGGGACGTCCACCAGACCTGGTCGTACTGGGGGCTGTACCCGTCGATGATCCTGATGCAGGACGGGCGGCTCTTCTACTCCGGCAGCCATGTCTTCGGCAACAACATCCCGGGCACCGGCTCCGCGGTCTACGACTACGGCGCCAACACCGTCACCCAGATCCCGGGGCTCCAGAACAAGGACGAGCGGGACCAGTCGGCGAGCGTGCTGCTGCCTCCGGCGCAGGACCAGAAGGTCCTCACGCTGGGCGGCGGCAACATCGAGTCCAACCCGGACGCGAACCGGCTGACGGACCTGATCGACCTGAAGGACCCGAACCCGTCGTACGTCGCCGGGCCGCCCCTGCCGCAGGGCACGGTCGATCTCGGCAACGGGCCGGTGGCCGAGACCGGCAACCAGGGCAAGATGTACGTCTCCGCGGTGCTGCTCCCCGACGGCAAGGTCCTCGAGACGGGCGGCGCGCTGCACAACCGTGCCAACCCGGTGTACGAGTCGTCGATCTACGACCCGGACACCAACGCGTTCGACTCCGTGGCCGCGGATCCCGAGGCCCGTGGCTACCATTCGTCGGCGTTCCTGCTGCCCGACGGGCGGGTCATGGCCACCGGTGACAACCCGGGCAACGGCACCTGGAACCACAACGTGTCGATCTACACCCCGCCCTACCTGTACAAGGGCACCCGGCCGGCCATCACCTCGGTGATCAACCAGGAGTGGAAGTACGGCGACACCCAGCGGATCACCGTCGACCGGCCCATCGCCAAGGCGGAGCTGATCCGGCCGGCCGCGGTCACGCACTCCTCCGACCCGAACCAGCGGTTCGTGGATCTGCCGCTGTCCGTCGACGGCAACAACGTCGACCTCAACGTCACCAGCAATCCCAATCTGGCTCCGCCCGGCTGGTACATGCTGTTCGCGGTCGACGCGAACGGGGTGCCCTCGGTGGCCAAGTGGGTGCATCTGCAGGGGCCGGCCGCGCTGGCGGACGCCTCGCCGCATGTCCACGCCTTCGCCGACTCCCTCTCGGGGAAGACCTCGGGGCCGGGGAAGAAGCGGGCCTCGCAGCCGGTCAGTACGACGGTCTCCGGGTGCGACCGGCACTATGGGTCGGTCAACGTGTGTGTGCCGACCGCCTTCCCGCGGGAGGTCAAGAAGACTGCGGCGGCTCGCTGCGCTTGGCTTGAGCGCAATCAGTACGGTCGGTTGAAGGTGAACGGCAAGGACGATCCGCTGGGGCTTGATCGGGATCGGGACGGGGTTGCCTGTGGGCGGGGGGATGCAGGCCGGTAGTCGTCCGCGGGTGTGTGGGGCTGGTCGCGCAGTTCCCCGCGCCCCTGACGGGGCGCTCCAGCGGGCGGTGTTGAAGAGGCGGGGCGCGTTCCACGGAGGTCGTGGGGCGCGCCCCTTCTCGTGCGTGCGTTCGAACGGATCGCGCTTTCTGCTCGTTGCGTCGAAACATGTCATTTATCGGATGAGTTCATGCTCTTCACATCACCCCCATACAATCCCGATCGTGCCGTGACGCGTGTGACCCACCATCACGGCCGGGGAGGGAATGGGGAACTGGGGGTTTCGCGCACCGGCCGTCCGGCGGTTCGTCGCGTCTGTGGCGAGTGGTGTGTGAAGATTTTGTAAGTGAAATTTGCGTTGCGTGTGACCCCTGTTCACCCACGAACTCCTAGCATCGCCTGAGCAAGTGCCCGGTTCTGTCACCTTTCGGACTGCGGCAGCCGTGTTATGTGGGGGGAGAACGCAACATTGTCCGAGTTCTTCGACCAGGTCTGGTCGTGGATCGTCGAGGCTGTGGGGGAAACTTCGTGGCGAGAGCTGATGCCGCTGGGGCTTGCCGGACTCTTCGTCTGGGCGCTCTGGCTGTACCGAGCGGTGCTCTCCCGGTTCGCCAGGCCAGTCGTCAACAACTTCCGCACCAGTGTCTCCGTGGTGGTCCCGGCGTACCGGGAGGACCCCGACATCCTGCTGGAATGCCTGGAGACCTGGCTCGCCCAGGATCCGGCTGAGATCATCATCGTCCCCGACGTGGAGGACCACGAGGTACTGCACCGGTTGTCGCTGGTGGAGGACCCCCGGGTCCGGGTGCTCGCGTTCGAGCACAGGGGGAAACGTTCCGCCTTGGGCGTCGGCATCCGCGCGGCCACCGGGGAGCTCCTCGTCCTGGTGGACTCCGACACCCGCTGGGAACCGGGGCTGCTGGACGCCGTACAGATGCCCTTCGTGGACCCCACGGTCGGCGGGGTGGGCACCCAGCAGAACGTCTACCAGCGCACCACCAGTGTCTGGCGCCGAATAGCCGACTGGCTGGTCAACCTCCGTTACTACGACTACGTCCCGGCCATGGGCCGGGCCGGTGCCGTGGCCTGCCTGTCGGGCCGTACGGCCGCCTACCGGCGGGCGGCGGTGCTGCCGGTCCTGGAGAACCTGGAGAACGAGTTCTTCCTCGGCCGCCGCTGCGTGGCCGGTGACGACGGCAGGCTGACCTGGCTGGTGCTCGCCTCCGGCTACAAGACGGTGCACCAGTCCTCCGCACGGGCCATCTCCATGTTCCCGTCCTCCTTCCGGGCCTTCGTCAAGCAGCGCGTCCGGTGGAGCCGCAACTCCTACCGGTGCTACCTGACCGCGCTGTACAAGGGCTGGCTGTGGCGGGCCCCGCTGGTCACCAAGATCACCGTGCTGCAGATCCTGCTCACCCCGGTGACCATGGGCATGGCCCTCGGCTACCTGCTGCTGAGCCGGCTCGACTTCAGCGGGCGCGGCATCGTCCTCACCCTGATCTGGCTGATGCTGGGCCGTGCGGTCCGCGGCTACTCGCATCTGCGCAGGCATCCGCAGGAGATCCTGCTGCTGCCGCTGACGGCTCTCGTGGTCATCATGATCTCGCTGCCGATCAAGCTGTACGCCTTCGTCACCATGAACAAGCAGGGCTGGCTCACCCGCAACTCCACCAGCATCGGAGGCGAGGGGCAGAGCGCATCCACCCTCTCCGGCGGCGGTCAGAACCACTCCGCTCTCCAGCCGGAGGTGATCTGACGTCATGTCAGCACAACTCATCACTGTCAGACCGGGCCCCGGCACCGGGCTGCGCCGGGCCGGTGCCAGAACGGCGGCGCTGCTGGGCGCCTTCGCGGTGGCGGCGACGCTGCTGCTGGGCACGTCCACCGCGGCGCACGCCGACGGGGACGGCGACAAGAAGAAACTCGCCGCCGAGGACGCGGAGACCCAGGCCGCGCTGGTCGCCGACGAGGACCACCGGCTCAACCAGGTACGGGCCTTCACCTCGGTGGCGCCCCTGCAGAGCACCAAGTGGACCGTGCCGTACCGGCTGGACACCGACAACGGATACACCCTGGTACTCACCCCGCGCAGCAACGCCTACACCATCGCCGACCTGCTGAAACTCGCCCCGCAGACCTTTCTGCGGCGCAAGGACGGATCCTACCTGCTGACCGAGAACATCTACCTCAACGTCGGCGCCAAGCTGAAGCTGTCCAACCCGGGCGGCCTCACCCTGCGGATGGCCAGCAACCGCACCGGTTTCGTCTCCATCGTCTCCTTCGGCGGCGAACTGGCGCTCCAGGGCACCGCCCAGGCGCCGCTGACGGTCACCAGCTGGGACCCGCAGGCCAACAAGTCCGACACCGACGTCCGGGACGGCCGCGCCTACATCCGCACCATCGGCGGCCAGTTCGAGATGACGCATACCAAACTCTCGAACCTGGGGTTCTGGAGCGGCCGTACCGGCGGGCTCAGCCTGACCGGAACCGACCGGCCGAACACCGGATCGCTGGAGGACACCGGCCAGGTCCACGGCAAGACCGCGCGCGAGCGGGCCGACGAGCAGGGGGACGCGCAGGACGACGACGGCTCCAGCAGCGGCGATGTCACCGCCATGCCCTCCGGCGAACTGACCACTCCCGACGCCCGCTTCTCCACCGGCGGCCTCTCCTACGTCTCCGGGTCGATCACCCACTCGACCATCACCGGCAACGCCTTCGGGATCTTCATCTCCAGCGCGACCGGGATCGAGATCAGCGACACGACCGTGGAGAACAGCCTGGAGGACGGGGTGGTGATGCACCGCTTCGTCTCCAGCTCGCTCGTGCAGCGCACGGTCGCGAAGGACAACGGCGGCGACGGCTTCATCCTCTCCCGGGCCACCCAGCAGGTGCGGGTCAGCGGCTCCACGGCCGAGGGCAACGGCGGCAACGGCTTCACGCTCAGCGGCAGGCCGCTCGCCGAGGGCGCCTCCGCCTCCGGCCAGGCCGTCGACAGCTACGGCTCCAACTCGGTCGCCAACAGCGTGGCCAAGGACAACGGCCGCTACGGCGTCGAGGTGCTCGGCGGGTTCGACGTCGGGGTGCAGAACAACCGCATCGAGGGCGGTGACATGGGGATCGTGGCCCGCCTGGAGGCGGACAAGGTGTCCATCACCGGCAACCGCCTGACCGGCCAGAACCGGCAGGGCATCTCGGTACGGGACGGCGTCACCGACGCCACGGTCACCGGCAACATCATCGACGGCCCGGAGACCGGCGTGTACGTCCGCGACTCGGCCGCCGAGATACGCGGCAACACCGTCCAGGACGCGACCAACCACGGTGTCAGCCTGGTCGGTGGCGTGGACGGCACGACGGTCTCCTTCAACGTGATCGGCGGGGTCGGCCCCAGCGCGCTGGACTCCAGCCGCTCGCACGGCGGAGCCTCCATCAAGGAGAACCAGACCTTCGCCTGGTACGACACCAGTTCCTTCTGGGTCAAGGTCAAGCATTACGCGAGCCCGATGACCCTGCTGTGGACCGGCATCCTGCTGCTGATCCTGTTCTCGGCCCTCATGGGCCGGCGCAGGCGGCGCGTTCACGGGCGGATCGCCCGGATCATCCATCCCTACTCCGACAAGGCTCCGCTGCCTGCCCCGCCCCCGGACGAGATCGAGATGGCAGGCCCCCGCAGGACGCCGGTGATGAGCGAATGAGCGACGACACACCGGACGGAACACCGGACGGGACAGGTGCCGGCTCAGCGGCCGGCACCCCGGGAACGGGGCCCACACCGGCGGAGCGGCTGCGCCGGATCTGGCTCTCCGGCGGCCTGCCGCTGTGGGTGGCCTCGGCCGCCCTGCTGATCTCGGTGGTGGCGCTGATCGTGGCGGCCTCCACCGGAGACGGCCCGCCCGTGGTGTACGGGGCGGGCCCCGACGCGGGTCCCACCATTGCGGTGGCCACCCCCACGGACGACACCGACGCGACCGACGGCTCCGGTGCCACGTCCGCCGATCCGGAACCGAGCGGTACGGCCTCCGACGAGGGGACGGCCGCGCCCACCCCGTCCGGCTCCGCCGCGGCCGCCGCGTCCGGCGGGACGAAGTGCCCGGCCGCCACGGTCACCGTCGGAGACGCCAAGTCCCTCGACGACGCCCTGGACCAGGCACAGCCCGGCGATGTCATCAAGATGCGGGACGGGGTGTACGACGACAAGTTCACCGCCGCCACCCCCGGCACCGGGAGCCGGCCGATCTTCCTGTGCGGCGGCCCCGGTGCGGTGATCGACGCCGGTGACGTCGACGGCGGTTACGCCTTCCACCTGGACGGCGCCAGCCACTGGCGGCTGATCGGCTTCACGGTCCGCAACGGCCAGAAAGGGGTCATGGCCGATCATGTCCGGAGCACCATCATCCAGGGCCTGACCGTCGAGAACATCGGCGACGAGGGCATCCACCTGCGCGACTTCAGCTCCGGCAACGTGGTCGCGAACAACACCGTCCGCGACACCGGCAAGCGCAAGGAGCAGTTCGGCGAGGGCATCTACGTCGGCTCGGCCGAGTCCAACTGGTGCACGGTCACCGACTGCAAGCCCGACAAGAGCGACGACAACGTCATCCGCGGCAACCACGTCAGCGCCACCACCGCCGAGTCCGTCGACATCAAGGAGGGCACCACCGGCGGCTCCCTCATCGACAACACCTTCGACGGCGCGGGGCTCAGCGGGGGACACAACGACTCCTGGGTCGACGTCAAGGGAAACAACTGGCTGATCAGGGGCAACGTCGGCCGTCACTCCCGTGAGGACGGCTTCCAGACCCATCAGATCCTCGACGGCTGGGGCACCGGAAACGTGTTCCAGGGCAACACCGCGCAGGTGGACGGTCCCGGCTACGGCTTCCATCTCGCGCCGGTCGAGAACAACAAGGTCGCCTGCGACAACAAGGTCAGCGACGCGGCGAAGGGCCTCGCCAACACCGCCTGCTCCTCCTGACGGCGAGGGGCCCGGTTCGCACCCGGGCCCCGCGCGCAGCCCCAGTTCCCTCACCTTCACCCACGCGCATCTTCGGCATGCGCTCTTTCTGCTCGGGAATCCCCTCGGAGGCATCATGGACACTCTTCTCGACGGCACCGACGCTCCCCGTCTCACGGTCATCGGCACCGGCTACCTGGGCGCCACGCACGCCGTGTGCATGGCGGCACTCGGCTACGAAGTGCTCGGCGTCGACGTGGACCCCGCCAAGATCGAGCTGCTGAGAGCCGGGGAGGTGCCGTTCTTCGAGCCAGGGCTGCCCGAACTCCTGGTCAAGGCCCAGGAATCCGGCCGGCTGCACTTCACCACCAGCCTCGCGGAGGCCGCGGAGTTCGGCGACATCCACTTCGTCTGCGTGGGCACCCCGCAGCAGCCCGGCTCCTACGCGGCGGACCTGCGCTACGTGGAGGGCGCGGTCACCGAGCTGGCCCGGCATCTGAACCGGCGGGCCCTGGTGGTCGGCAAGTCCACGGTGCCGGTGGGCACCGCGGCCCGGCTGGCGGAACTGGTCCGCGAGACCGCGCCGGCCGGGGACGAGGTCGAACTCGCCTGGAACCCGGAGTTCCTGCGGGAGGGCTTCGCCGTGGAGGACACCCTGCACCCCGACCGGCTGGTGTTCGGCACCGAGTCCGCGTGGGCGGAGGAGCAGCTGCGCGCCGCGTTCGCCCCGGTCATCGCCCAGGGCACCCCGGTGGTGGTCGCCGACCTGCCGACCGCCGAACTGGTCAAGGTCGCCGCCAACTCCTTCCTGGCCACGAAGATCTCGTACATCAACGCCATGGCGGAGGTCTGCGAGGCCACCGGCGCCGATGTGCACCGGCTGGCCGAGGCGCTGGCCTACGACGACCGGATCGGCGGCCGGTTCCTCAAGCCGGGGCTGGGCTTCGGCGGTGGCTGCCTGCCCAAGGACATCAGGGCGTTCATCCACCGCGCCGAGGAGCTGGACGTCGCCCAGGCGGTGGCGTTCCTGCGCGAGGTGGACGGGATCAACCAGCGCCGCCGGGCCCGCACCGTGGACCTGGTCCGTGAGCTGGTCGGCGGGGAACTCGCCGGGACGAAGGTGGTCGCGCTGGGGGCGGCCTTCAAGCCGAACTCCGACGACATCCGGGACGCCCCGGCGCTGGACGTCGCCGCCTCGCTGCACCGGGCCGGCGCCCGGGTGACCGTCTACGACCCGGTGGCGATGGACAACGCCCGTCGCGTCCACCCGGAGTTGGAGTACGGCACCGACGTGCTGCAGGCCGCCGCGGACGCCGACGTGGTGGTGCTGCTGACCGAGTGGGCGCAGTTCCGGGAGATCGACCCGGAGGTCATGGGTTCCGTGGTGAACCGGCGCCGGGTCGTGGACGGCCGGCACGCCCTGGACCCCGCGCAGTGGCGGGCGGCCGGCTGGGAGTACCGGGCGCTGGGCCGCAGCTGACCCCGGGCCGGGTCCGCCTCAGGCGAACTCGGCGAGGGCGCGCTCCACGATGGCCTCCAGCTGCTGGTGGTGCGCGCCCTTCCAGTAGGCGCGACCGCACTCCGTGCACTGGGCGAAGACGTCGTACGACTTCTGCGTCCCGCCCTTGAGCTGGTCCGCCACCTCCTCCTTGGTCGCCTTCTTCAGCAGGCCGTTGCAGGCCGTGCAGCGGGACCAGGGGCGCAGCTCGGGGGCGAAGCGGTCGAGGATGTCGTGGAGCTGCTCGTCGGGGCTGGTGCTGTAGACGTAGGCGCCGGCCCACAGTTCGCGGCGGCGCAGCAGGCCCCGGTCGCGGCTGAGGAGCACGCGCTTCTCGGCCGCCGAGCGGGCGGAGAGGGCCGGGTCGCCGATGTCCGTCGACTCGTACGCGGTGTCCACGCCGAGCAGGCGCAGCCGGCGCGCGAGGGTGCCGAGGTGGACGTCGAGGAGGAAGCGGAGCGGGGCGCCGGGCACCTCCTGCGGGCGCCGGACCGCGCGCACCGCCACCGACTCGCCGTCGGCCGGGATGTGGGCGGCCGGCACCTCACGGCCGTCCACGACCAGTGCGCCGACCTCGGTGAGCGGGACGCCCAGGGACTCGATCACATGGCCGAGCGTCGAGACCGCGTCGACGGCCAGCGGGTGCGTTCCGGTGCGGCGGGCGTGCGGGACGAACAGGGCCAGCTCGGCGGCGACTTCGACACGGATCTCGGCAGTGTTCACCTGGTCAGGATGGCACGGGAGGCGGCCGGGACCTCAGGGTTTTTCCGGCGGCAGACCGTGTTCGATGACATTCAGGGCGCGGTCGACGAGGTCCGTGAACTCGGGCTCGTGGTCCTGCTCCGCCCAGTACATCGAGGTCTCCATCAGCCCGCCGACGATGGACATCGCGTAGACCCGCACCTCCAGGCTGTGCGGGTCGCGCCCGGTGCGCTCGCCGATGGCCTGGCACAGCAGCCGGCCGGTCTCCGACATGCTCTCCATCATCCGGGAGCGCACCGCCGGCACCTCGACCATCAGCCGGGTGCGCAGCCGGGAGACCGAGCGGGCGTCCTTCATGCCCAGGGCGACCGCCCGGTGCATCACGTAGCGGAGGGACTCCGGCCACGGCTCGCCGGCGGGCCGGGCGCGGAGCTCCTCCAGGATCAGCGGGTCGTACTCGTCCGTGAGGACGATGTCCTCCTTGGTCGGGAAGTACCGGAAGACGGTGGACGGCGACACCTCGGCCCGCTCGGCGATCTGCTCGATCGTCGTGGCCTCGTACCCCTGCTCCTCGACCAGCGCGTACATCGCCTCGCGGATCGCCTCGCGGGTCTTGATCTTCTTCCGTTCACGCAGGCCGAGCCGGGGGTTGTCGGCCGGGGAGAAGGAGGTGTGCGGTGCCGTCATGCTGGTCATTGTCCGGCATCGGCGGTGGCGGGGGCCACGGCCGATGCCTCGTTCTCTTCCTCTTCGGCGGGGTGGGCGGTCGGTGTGTTGGGCAGGAACGCGGCGGCCAGCAGCGCGGTGGCCAGCGCGGCGATGCCGCACACCAGCAGGACCAGGCCCATGCCGTGCACGTACGCGGCGTTCGCGGAGGCGGCCAGCGGGGCCGAGCCCGCCTTCTGGGCGACCAGGTGGGCGGCGACCACCGACTCGCCGGCGGTGTGGCCGAGCGGGGCGGGCAGGCCGGTCACGTCCAGGCGGTCACGGAAGGTGCTCGCGAGCAGGCTGCCGAGCAGGGCGATACCGATCGCACCGCCGACCTGGCGGGTGGTCATCAGCAGCCCGGAGCCGCTGCCGGCCCGGTCGGTCGGCAGGGCGGCGAGGGCGCCGTCCATGGCGGGGACCACCGAGAAGCCGAAGCCGAGGCCCGCGATGGACAGCCACAGCGCGGTGTAGCCGTAGCCGGAGTCCACGGTCGTACGGCTGCCGAGGATCGCGGCGAAGGCGAGGACGACCAGGCCGGTGGCGATCACGGCGCGTGATCCGAAGCGGGCGACCATCGCCTCGGCGCCCCGCGCGGCCACCAGCAGGCCGCCCATCATGGGCAGCAGCCTCAGCCCGGTGCCGAAGGCGTCGTTGCCGAGGACCGCCTGGAGGTAGGGCGGCAGCACGAACAGCAGGCCGGACAGCACGAACATCACGAGCGTCGCGGCGAGGGTGTTGAGCAGGAAGCCGCGGTGGGTGAGGAGGGTCATGTCGAGCATGGGGCGCTCGACCCGGCGTTCGCGCAGCACCAGGCCCGTGATGAGGACGACGGAGCCCGCCAGCAGGGCCAGGACCAGCGGGTCGCCCCAGCCGCGGTCGGGGGCTTCGATGATCGCGTAGATCAGGGCGCCGAGGCCGGTCACGGTGAGCGTGGTGGACAGGACGTCGACCCTGGGGGAGGCGGGGTCGCTGGTCTCGGGGAGCAGGAAGACGCAGGCGGCGATCCCGATGGCGGCCATCGGGACGTTGATCAGGAAGACCGAGCCCCACCAGAAGTGGTTGAGCAGGAAGCCGCCGATGATCGGGCCGAGCGGCAGGCCGAGCGCCGAGGCGGCCGAGACGATGCCGACGGCCCGGGTGCGCTCCTTCGGCCCGAACAGCGAGGGCAGCACGGACATGGCGAGCGGCATCACCAGGGCCGCGCCGACGCCCATCACCGTGCGGGCGGCGATCACCCAGTTCACGTCGTCGGCGAGGGAGCCGACCAGGGACCCGGCCAGGAAGATCACCAGGCCGGTGACGAGCATCCGGCGGCGGCCGAAGCGGTCGCCGAGGAGTCCGGCGGGGAGCATCAGCGAGGCGAAGACGACGACGTACGCGTCCGCCATCCACTGCTGCTGGCTGGTGGTGGCGCCGAGCTCCCCGGCCATGGTCGGGAGCGCCACGTTGAGGATCGTCGTGTCGAAGCCGAGCACCAGCATGCTCGCGACCAGGGCGCCCAGGGCCCACCAGCGGCGGGGGTTCTGATGAGTCTCTTCAAGCTGAGTGACAGTAGCCATGAAATGAGAGTAGCTCTCAAAATCTAGTGCCTGTCAATGGGGAGCTGATGTCAGGGCATGAAAAAAGTGGCCACGGCTCGGGAGCCGTGGCCACTCAAAGAGGGGCGGTGGGACTACGCGTGCTGGTAGGCCACCAGGGAGATCCCCACGTAGTGGACGACGAACGCGGCCAGCGTGAGGGAGTGGAAGACCTCGTGGAAACCGAAGTAGCGCGGTGACGGGTTCGGGCGCTTGATGCCGTAGATCACACCGCCCGCGCTGTAGAGGAGGCCGCCGACGATCACCAGGACCAGCACGGCGATACCGCCGGTACGCATGAAGTCGGGCAGGTAGAAGACCGCCGCCCAGCCCATCGCTATGTAGCAGGGCGTGTACAGCCAGCGAGGGGCGCCGACCCAGAAGACCCGGAAGGTGATGCCGGCGGCCGCCGCGGCCCAGACGCCCCACAGCAGCCACTGCCCCTTCGCGGCGGGCAGGAGCAGCAGGGTCAGCGGGGTGTAGGTGCCCGCGATGATCAGGAAGATGTTGGCGTGATCGAGTCTGCGCAGGATGCCGTCCATGCGCGGGCTCCAGTTGCCCCGGTGGTACAGCGCGCTCACGCCGAACAGCAGACACGCCGTCAGGACGTAGATCCCGCAGGCGACGCGTCCGCGCGGTGAGTCGGCGAGGGCGGTGAGGACGAGCCCCGAGATGAGTACGGCCGGAAACATGCCCAGATGCAGCCAGCCACGCAACTTGGGCTTGACCTGGTGCGACAGGGAGGAGAGCGCGCTGGAGCCGCGGCCGGCGGCCGGTGAATCCGAGGGCGCGTCGGGGACGGGCGCAGTCATGCACCGCATCGTACCTACGGAACCGTAAGTTACGGATCAGTCTCGCCCGATGACCGTCGAGGAGTGGCCATCGTCTCACGGGCCACCCGTCGGGCTCACATCGCCGGGCAAAAAGACCTTGAGGCGAACTCAATGTGGACGCAAAGAAACGCAGGTGAGCCTGGCAACCGTGGCCTTCCTCACGTCGCTCATCTGTGACTCCCTCTGGACAGATGGTTGATCGAGTCGGAGGATCAAATGAGTGCGGTCGGCACCGGATGAGCGCCAGACAGTCGTGCACTGTGCAGCATCCGGGTCGCAGCCCCCACGGGGCGACAAGGTCCTCAGCGGACCAAAAAGATCAAAAAAATCCCTCATTTAGGAGCAATCGTGGCGCGCGACATCGCGGCTCCCACCGTCATTCCCACCAAACATCAGGAACTGATCTCGTGGGTCAACGAGATCGCCGAACTGACGCAGCCGGACAGTGTGGTCTGGTGTGACGGATCCGAGGCCGAGTACGAGCGACTGTGCGAAGAGCTCGTGGCGAAGGGCACCTTCAAGAAGCTCGACCCGATCAAGCGCCCCCACTCCTACTACGCGGCCTCCGACCCGACCGATGTCGCCCGGGTCGAGGACCGCACCTTCATCTGCTCCGAGCAGGAGAAGGACGCGGGCCCCACCAACCACTGGAAGGACCCCGCCGAGATGCGGGCTATTTTCGCGGGCGACCAGGGGCTGTTCCGCGGCGCGATGAAGGGCCGGACGATGTACGTCGTCCCCTTCTGCATGGGCCCCCTCGGCTCCCCGCTCTCCGCGCTCGGCGTCGAGATCACGGACTCCGCGTACGTCGCCGCCTCCATGCGCACGATGACGCGCATGGGTCAGGCCGTCCTCGACGAACTCGGTGACGAGGGCTTCTTCGTGAAGGCCGTGCACACCCTCGGCGCCCCGCTGGAGCCCGGCCAGGCGGACGTCCCCTGGCCCTGCAACCGGACCAAGTACATCTCGCACTTCCCCGAGTCCCGCGAGATCTGGTCCTACGGCTCCGGCTACGGCGGCAACGCCCTGCTCGGCAAGAAGTGCTACGCCCTGCGCATAGCCTCCGTGATGGCGCGGGACGAAGGCTGGCTCGCCGAGCACATGCTGATCCTCAAGCTGACCCCGCCGCAGGGCGAGTCCAAGTACGTCGCCGCCGCCTTCCCGAGCGCCTGCGGCAAGACCAACCTCGCCATGCTGGAGCCCACCGTCTCCGGCTGGACCGTCGAGACCATCGGTGACGACATCGCGTGGATGCGGTTCGGCGAGGACGGCCGCCTGTACGCGATCAACCCCGAGGCCGGCTTCTTCGGCGTCGCGCCCGGCACCGGTGAGCACACCAACGCGAACGCGATGAAGACCCTCTGGGGCAACTCGGTCTTCACGAACGTCGCGCTCACCGACGACAACGACATCTGGTGGGAGGGCATGACGGAGGAGACTCCGGCCCACCTGACGGACTGGAAGGGCAACTCCTGGACCCCGGAGTCCGAGACGCCCGCCGCGCACCCCAACGCCCGCTTCACCGTCCCCGCCGCGCAGTGCCCGATCATCGCGCCGGAGTGGGAGGACCCGCGGGGCGTGCCGATCTCGGCGATCCTCTTCGGCGGGCGCCGCGCCACCGCGGTCCCGCTGGTGACCGAGTCCTTCGACTGGAACCACGGCGTGTTCCTGGGCGCCAACGTGGCCTCCGAGAAGACCGCCGCGGCCGAGGGCAGGGTCGGCGAGCTGCGCCGCGACCCGTTCGCGATGCTGCCGTTCTGCGGCTACAACATGGGCGACTACATGGCGCACTGGATCGACGTGGCCAAGGACAAGGACCAGGCCAAGCTGCCGAAGATCTACTACGTCAACTGGTTCCGCAAGAACGACGCGGGCAAGTTCGTGTGGCCCGGCTTCGGCGAGAACTCCCGGGTCCTGAAGTGGATCGTGGAGCGGCTGGACGGCAAGGCGGCGGGCGTGGAGACGCCGATCGGTGTGCTGCCGACGCGCGAGGCCCTCGACACCAAGGGACTCGACCTGGCCGACGGCGACCTCGACTTCCTGCTCACCGTGGACAAGGAGATCTGGCGCGAGGAGGCCGCGCTGGTCCCCGACCACCTCAACACCTTCGGCGACCACACGCCGAAGGAGCTGTGGGACGAGTACCGGGCGCTGGTGCAGCGACTGGGCTGAGCCCCGAGCGAAGACTCCGCGGCCGGTACGGGGTGTGCCCTGACCAGCGATCGTCACGACCGGCCGCGGATCGAACCGGCGAGGCCGCGCACAACGGCGTGTGCGGCCCCTGGGCCTGTCGTCACCGACCCGTCCGCCCCGACGGAACGGGTGACGGCAGGCCTTCGCCCGTCGACGGGCCGGGGCCCCGGTGGTGGCTGCTCACCCGACGGGGTGATTTCCTGCGGCCGGTGAGGGCAAGGCGGCTCGTGGCGAGCGGACCGGGAGACCGGTGCCGGGACGCTGTCGCCCATGTTCACACCTCATGTTCGGTCGTTCACACCCCGTGTTCGATCGCTCACCGTCCGGGCCGCCACCGTGACAGCCACCCTCCTGGCGCTGGTACTGGCCCTGCCCGGCACCGCGTTCGCCGCCCCCGGCGACCTGGACACCTCCCTGGGCGGCACCGGCGCGGTCCTCACCGACTTCGGCGGGGAAGACCACGCCAACGACGTGGCCGTGCAGCCGGACGGCAAGATCGTCTCCGTCGGTGCCTTCGTCGACGAATCGGCGCTGGAGAGCGACTTCGCGCTGACCCGGCAGAACCCCGACGGCACCCCGGACACCGGCTTCGGCGGCGACGGCCGGGTCACGACCCCCATCAACAACCTCCCTTCGAACGACGGCTTCCAGTGGAGCGAGGCCCACGCCGTGGCGCTCCAGCCCGACGGCAAGATCGTCGTGGCGGGCGGCAGCTGGCGGGGGTACGAGAACTGCTGCTGGTTCACGGTGGCCCGCTACAACCCGGACGGCACGCTGGACACGGGCTTCGGCGGCGGTGACGGCCGGGTGTTCACCGACTTCGGCAGCCCCGAAGAGGCCCAGGACGTGGCCGTGCAGCCCGACGGCAAGATCGTCGCCGCGGGCTATGTGGGCGGCCGCGCCGCGGTGGCCCGCTACAACCCCGACGGCAGCCCGGACACGAGCTTCAGCGACGACGGCATGGTGAGCGCCGATCCCGAACCGTCCCCCGAACAGGGCGGCGACGCGCGCGCCCTGGCCCTGCAGCCCGACGGCAAGATCGTGGTCGCGGGCGAGGTCGGCACGACCCGCTTCGACTTCTCGCTCATCCGCTTCAACGCCGACGGCAGCCTCGACTCCGGGTTCGGCAGCGGCGGCGTCCAGCGCACCGACTTCGGTGACTACGACATCGCGGAGGCGCTCGCGGTCCAGTCCGACGGCAGGATCGTCGCGGCCGGCAGCAGCGGCGGCCGGTTCGCGCTTGCCCGCTACAACACCAACGGCACCCTGGACACGGGATTCGACGGCAACGGGCTGGTCGTCACCCCCGGCGGGGGCGCCCAGGACATGAAGCTGCAGAGCGACGGGCGGATCGTCGCCGCCGGCGGCGGGCCCAGCGGTGCCTTCGAGATCCGGCGCTACAACACCGACGGCGGCCTGGACAGCGGCTTCGGCACCGGCGGCGCGGTGAGCACGGACTTCGGCGGCAGCGACGCGGCCCGCGCGGTGGCCGTCCAGTCCGACGGCAGGATCGTCGCCGCCGGCCTGGGCGGCCCCGACCGGGACTTCGCGCTCGCCCGCTACCTGGGCGGAGGCGGCAGCACACCCCCGCCGCCCAGCGCCGATCTCTCGGTCACCAAGACCGGCCCCTCCTCCGTCACCCTCGGCGACCGCGCCACGTACACCGTCCGCGTGACCAACGCGGCCGCCTCGACGGCCTCCGCCACCGGCGTCACACTGAGCGACACGCTCTCCGGCGCCGGCGCGACCCTGGTCTCGGCCACGTCCACCCAGGGCAGCTGCACCGCCTCCGCCACCGGCGCCACCTGTTCCCTGAACACGCTGGCCCCGGGCGCGAGCGCCACCGTCACCGTCGTCGCCGAACCCCGCACCACCGGCACGCTCCGGAACTCGGCCGCCGTCACGGCCAACCAGTCCGACCCGGCGACGGGCAACAACACCGCCACGGCGACCGGTGCCGTCAACAACTCCCGGGGCTGCACGATCATCGGCACCAGCGGGGCCGACACCCTCAACGGCACGTCCGGCAACAACGTGATCTGCGGCCTGGGCGGCAACGACACCCTCCGCGGCAACGGCGGCGCCGACACCGTCTACGGCGACTACGGCGACGACAACACCGACGGCGGGGACGGCAACGACACCCTGTACGGCGGGCCGGGCAACGACACGGTGAACGGGGCCTCCGGCAACGACCGGGTGGTCACCACCGACGGCGTCTCGGGCAACGACACGGCCAACGGCGGCCTCGGCTTCGACACCTGCACCACCGACCCGGGGGACCGGCGCATCAGCTGCCCCTGAGTCTCCGGGAGAGCGTCCGCTCCACCGGACCGGGCCGGCCTTCCGCACCGGGGAGGCCGGCCCTTCCCGTGGCCTAGTTGTTCCGGTCCTCCAGGTACCGGGTGTGGGTCTCCTGGCGCCTGGCCTCCGCGTCCCGGAGGCCGGCCGCCAGCTGCTCGGCCTCCTCCTTGAGGAGGACCAGCTGGCGCTCCAGGTGCTGTTCCGGCGGCTCCTGCCCGGGCGTCAGACGCGTCCACCACCGGGTGCGGACGAAGCTGTCGACCGCCTCCGGGATGTCCTGCCGTACCGTCCGCGACAGCACATGGACGCCCTCCGGGTCCTGGGCCAGCAGCTCGGCCGCCCAGCCCGGGTCCAGCAACGCCGTCAGCAGGCCGGTCAGTTCGCCGAGCCGCGCCTCGGCCGAAGCGGGCAGGCCGACCTCCGCCAGATAGGTCTCCAGTTTCCCGAAGTCGGCCCGCACCCCCTCCAGCTGGGCCGACGGCGTCGGGAAGTCCGGCAGCGGCGGCCGCTCCGGCGGTGCGATCAGCGCGCCCGCGCCGTACAGGCCCGCCACCACCACCGGCCAGTACGGGCCCGCCACCCCGGTGAAGGTGAGGACCAGGCCGAGCAGGCCGCCCGCCGAGCCCGTGAGGTTCTTGCGGGACTCCAGGTAGCCGAGCAGCCTATTGGTAGCCACGGATCTCCTCGAAGGCGCCGTCCAGGGAGCCCTGCTGGGCGTCGAAGAGACGGCCGCCGGTCAGGTCGGCGATGTGCTGCAGTTCGGTGCGGGAGGAGTCCCCGAACAGGATCGGGAAGACGGGGATGTTCCGCTGGGTGGTGGACAGACCCCGGTAGAAGTCGTCGAACTCGCCGGCCTTGGCGCCGGTGGTGTTCTCGCCATCCGTCATCAGCACGATCGAGGTGAAGGTGTCCCGGTCGGTGCGCAGCTGGTCGTACGCCTTCTCCAGCGAGGTGTAGATGGCGGTGTTGCCGTCGGCCCGGAGGGCGTCGGTGTCCTCGCGGATCGCGTTCAGGCCGGTGTCCGGGTCGGCCGGGTCGACGACGTGCGTGCTGACGTCCTTCACGTCCGAGCCGAACGGCATCAGGGTGACCTCCTCGCGGTCGCGGAAGTCGCCCGTGAGGTCGGTGAGGGCCTTCTTCAGGCGGGCGAGACGGTCGCCCTCCATCGAGCCCGAGGTGTCCAGGACGTAGACCGTGCGGGACGGCCGGCGCAGTTCGTTCTCGTACGCGGAGATCAGCCCGTCGGCCACCGACTTGCTGCCCGGGAAGGGGAGTTCGCGGCGGCGGGAGGTGTCCAGACCGGCGGCCGGCGGCACCGAGGCGACCACCGGGCGGCGGTGGGTGGTGTCCGTGATGAGCTTCTGTACGGCCGTCGTCCGCAGGTCCTCGGCCACCCTGCGGACGTCCTCGCGGGTGTCGGCGGAGGAGGCGGAGAGCGAGGAGAGCGGGTAGTCCGCGGTGACCACGCCGTCGCTGGGGCGGATCACGGTGAGGCCCTGGATGCCCTTGAGGACCGACTCGTAGTTGAGCAGGGCGTCGACGTCGCCGCGCCGCCGGTAGGCGGAGGCCAGCCAGCCGGAGGAGCCCGAGGTCAGGGTCTGGCCCTTGAAGAACTTCTTCAGCCGCGGGGTCGCCTTGGTCACGTCGGCGTCCGTGAGCGCCGACTGGGCGCCGGAGAGCGCGGAGGCCACCGAGACCAGCGTGGAGAAACCGGAGTTGGAGCGGGCCGGGTCGGTCATGCCGTAGCTCAGCCGGCCGGCCTCCACGGCCTGCTCGACCTGGGACCAGGTGACGTCGGCCGGCTTCCAGCCGAGGGACTTGACGGTGGCCGTCCGGACGCCGATCGCGACCGGGCTGGACATGATCGAGGTCTCCGACACCACCTTCTTCGCCGCCTCCGGGCGCAGCCGCAGATAGTCGTCGGAGGACAGCCACAGGGCGTCGTACCTCCCGTCCGCCTTGCCCTGGGCGACCAGGTCGACGGCGTCCAGGGTGCCCATGTAGGTGGGGCGGATCGTCACGCCGGTGTCCTTGCGGACGCGGTCGAAGACGGCCGTCATGTCGCTGAGTTCGGAGGAGGCGAGGACCCGCAGGGTGCCGGGCTTCGGGGCCGTGGCGTCGTCGTCCTGGTGGCTCTCGGAGGTGCACCCGGTCAGCAGGGCGGCGGTGGCGAGCAGGGTCAGCAGCGGGCGTCTGTTCATGCCGGGCCGCCCTCCAGCGCGCCCTTCGAGCGGCTGCGCTCCAGGTAGGCGCCGGCCGACTGGAGTTCGTCCGTGAGGGACTGCACGGTGTTCGCCATCACCTCGGTCGCCTGCACCTTGTAGGTGTCGATGGCGTCGAGGGTGCGGTAGATCTGCTGGAAGGCGGCGCGCAGCGTCTCGGCGCCGACGGCCGGGTCGGCGGCGATCCGCTGGATCTCCCCGCTCTGGGTCGCCAGCATCTCGGCATTGCCCCGGATGAGGTCCTCGGTCGTCCCGCGCAACGCGTTGACCTGCTCGATGACCTTCTTCTGGTTGTCCAGTGCGGAGGCCAGCATCACCGAGATGCGCAGCGCCGAGACGGTGGTGGTGGCGGCGCGTTCGACGCCTTTGATCAGCTCGTCGTTGTTGCGTCGTACGACGTCCATCGCCAGGTAGCCCTGCGCGGACACCGCGAGCTGGGTGAGCAGGTCCTGGTGCTTCTGCCGGACCGGGAAGAGCACGTCGGCGCGGAGCGCGTCGGCCTCCTGGGGGTCCGGGTACCGGCCGATGTGCTGTTCGACGGCGGTGTCCAGGGCCTGGGTGAGGACGACGTACTCCTGGAGCTTGCCCATCGTCTCCCAGAGCCGGACCCGCTCGGTCTGCAATGCGGCGTTGTCCCGGCGGAGTTCGTCCTGGCCGCCGCGCAGCGACCCCACGATCTTGTTCAGAGTCCCCTGCGCCGAGGCGTACTTGGCGACATGGTCGCGGAGCCTGTTGCCGCCGGGCAGCCGGGAGAGGAACTTGCGGCCCTTGCCCGTGGGCAGGTCACGCGGGTCCAGGTCCTCGACGACCCGGCGCAGTTCGACGAGCGAGCCGGCGACCTTGCCCTGGGCGTCGCCGCCCTTGTCGGGCAGGCTGCGCACGGCACGCTCCAGCATGCGGTTGGACTGCGAGGCGGCGCTGCGCATCTCGCCGGCGCCGAGCCCGGTGATCTCGCCGACCTTGCCCGCGAACTCCGGTGACCGCGCGTCCAGGGCGGCGAGGTCCCGGACGTACACGGCGGCCTTGTGCGCCATGTCGGTGCGGACACTGTCGTCGACGGGCACGAGGCCGCCGGCCTTCTCCCGCGGCACCGGCGCGACCGCCTCGGGCGGGGTCAGCGTGAAGACGTCCTCACCGTTGAGCGTGGGCGGGTGCTCGCCGCCGCTCGGCCTCATCTTGTCGAAGTTGCTCACAGGATCCCCCCGTCAGCCGCGCGCCCGGCGGGCCATCTCGTGCAGCACCGCGGAGGTGGGCACGGGCGCCTGCCGGACGCCGGTCAGTGTCTGGTTGAGGTACGCGGCCCGGTCGGCGGTGGCCGTGACGAACTCGGCGGAGTCGCCCTGGGGCCGGAAGCCGTGCTTCACGGCGAGCTTGCGCAGGGTCGGATCGGTGCTGAGGAGATCGCCGAGCTCCCGGCCGGCGTCGTCCATCGGCACGATCGTGTGGTCGCTGTTGACCGTGGTGTCCGGGTAGAGGACCACCAGGTCGTCGGCGCCGTGCTGTTCGGCGAGCAGCGAGACGACCTGCGATTCGTAGAGGCACACCAGCGGGTTGCCGGCACCGCTGATGAAGTCCCGGAAGACCGAGTCGCTGCTGGGCTGCTGGGCGCCCTGGACGCTGACCAGCTTGCGCAGCAGGGGTGCGGTCTTCGCGACGGCGGCGTCGCTCGCCACGACCTGGCCGCCGTTGGCGACGTAGGAGGCGGCGGCGAGGTAGAGGGCGCCGGAGTTGGAGGTCTCCGGGTCGGTGCTGGTGATGTACAGCGTCCCGGTCAACTCGCCGTGCGCCTTGGCCCCCTTGAGCTGCTGCCAGGTCCGGTCGTGCCGGGCGGCGTCCAGGTAGGCGGCCATCTTCAGGGTGCCCTTGCCCTTGCCGTCGAGCACGGCGAGGCCGTTCGCCGCCAGCACCTCGGCGGCGCTGCGGTGGGCCACCACCACGAGGGGCGAGTAGAAGGGCCTCGGGAGGGGCTGGCGGGCGTGGTACTTCGCGGCCAGCTGGTCGGCGGGTGCCGAGCTGGACGGGAACGCGAAGTCATAGCCCTTCAGGTCCAGGCCGTCCATGGCCCAGGACCCCGACGCCTCCGTCTTCACGGTGTAGCCCTTGGCGGCGAGGGCCTTCACCACATCGGGATCGGCGAAGAAGTCCGACTTCTCCGAACCGATCACACCACGCACGGTCTTCGTTGCCGTGCCCTTGTCATCCCCGTGTCGGCCTGCGACGACGGCAGCCACCACGCCACCGATCAGCAGCACCGCCAGGATGATTCCCGCGATACGTCTCACGCCGGGGAGCGTGCTCTCGGAACCCCACATTCCAGGGCGCTCAGGGTGAACGGGGCGTGAAGTGGACGTCCCGGATTACAACGGGGGGACGACAGCCGATCACAGGTACGGCGAAGCCGGGCACCGCCGGGCTGCGCCGTGGAGGCTGATCGCCGTTGCGGCGGAGAGGAGGGAGGCCGGCGTCGACAGGGGAATCCGCTGCGACGGCGCTCTGTCCGTGCGGCGGGATTCGGCGGTGCCGAGCGGCCGCTGGAGGGGCGCCGCCGGGTCGCGCCGTTGCGGTGGGAAGAGGGGGCTGCTGAGTGGCGGGAGCCTTGTGCGGGTGGAGGTTGTGGCAACCCGGTCCGCGCGGGGTTCGGGGGCGCGCGGACCGGGGCCGTTCGGGGGAGCGGCGGGGTCAGGCCGTTGCGGTGAGTTCCGTTGCCGCCGCGTGGGCGTCCATGCGTTCCGCCGCGAGGATCGCCGACGCGGTGTCCGCCCGGGACGCCGCGACGACCAGCGCGCGGCCGGCCAGCGCGTGGGCGCGCTCGTGCAGGGTCGCCGGCTGCCGTACCGCCGTCAGCGACGTGCGGACCGGCGTACGTCCGCCCCGCAGCCGGGTCACCTGCTCGGCCAGCCGGGTCGCGGCGGCGTCGAGGTCGGTGGACGGCGTGAGGCCGCGCAGCTCGTCGGTGACGGCGAGCAGCGCCGCGAGATGTCCCGCGAGCTGGATGTCCAGCTCCTCCTCACGCGTGTGGTGGGGGAAGTCGGACGTCGCGCCGGCCATCGTGCTGTGGACGGACCCCTTGTGGGAGGAAGGGGTGCGGATCGGTTCGTACATGGGAGATGGCCTCCTGTGCTGTCAGGAAGCCATCCTACCTTAGATCTCGTCTAAAGTTGACCCGGCTCACGGACGGTGGCCCGGCCGCTACCTACGGCTGTCCGTAGCCGTCCAGGAACCGGCCGATCCGCGTGATCGCGTCCCGCAGGTCACCCACCGACGGCAGGGTCACCACCCGGAAGTGATCCGGCTCCGGCCAGTTGAAGCCGGTGCCCTGGACGACCATGATCTTCTCCTGCCGCAGCAGGTCCAGGACCATCTGCCGGTCGTCCTTGACCTTGAAGACCTGGGGGTCGAGGCGCGGGAAGAGATAGAGGGCGCCCTTGGGCCGGACGCAGGTCACGCCCGGGATCTGGGTGAGCAGCTCGTACGCCGTGTCCACCTGCTCCTTCAGGCGCCCGCCCGGCAGTACCAGCTCGTTGATCGACTGGCGGCCGCTGAGCGCGGCCACGACCCCGTGCTGACCGGGCATGTTCGCGCACAGCCGCATGTTCGCGAGGATCGTCAGCCCCTCGATGTAGGAGTCGGCGTGCGCGCGGGGGCCGGAGATGGCCATCCAGCCGACCCGGTAACCGGCCACCCGGTAGGCCTTGGACATGCCGTTGAAGGTGAGCGTGAGCAGGTCCGGGGCGATCGCCGCGGTCGGGGTGTGCGTGGCGCCGTCGTAGAGGATCTTGTCGTAGATCTCGTCCGAGCAGACCAGGAGGTTGTGGCGGCGGGCGATGTCGGTCAGCCCGCGCAGCATCGCCTCGTCGTAGACCGCGCCCGTCGGGTTGTTCGGGTTGATGATGACGATCGCCTTGGTGCGGTCGGTGACCTTGCGCTCGACGTCGGCGAGGTCGGGCATCCAGTCCGACTGCTCGTCGCAGCGGTAGTGCACCGCCGTACCGCCGGAGAGCGAGACCGCCGCGGTCCACAGCGGGTAGTCCGGCGCCGGCACGAGGACCTCGTCGCCGTCGTCCAGCAGGCCCTGCATCGCCATCACGATCAGCTCGGAGACGCCGTTGCCGATGAAGACGTGCTCGACGTCGGTCTCGATGCCGATGGTCTGGTTGTGCATGACGACCGCGCGCCGGGCGGCCAGCAGACCCTTCGCATCGCCGTAGCCGTGCGCCGAGGAGACGTTGCGGAGGATGTCCTCCAGGATCTCCGGCGGGCAGTCGAAGCCGAAGGCGGCCGGGTTCCCGGTGTTGAGCTTGAGGATGCGGTGTCCCGCCGCCTCTAGCCGCATCGCCTCCTCGAGAACCGGGCCCCGGATCTCGTAACAGACGTTGGCGAGCTTGGTCGACTGGATCACCTGCATGCCGGTGAGCTTACGGCGCGGTAACGCTCGTCGCGTCGTGTTTCCCACCACGTGAGACACGGAAGGTCCCGGCGGTTTGGCCTGTTATCGACGGTAACTGTCTCATCGACCCCTTCCCTCCTAGAATCCGCGTCCATGCCGAGACCTGCCGAGGAAGAAGACGGACCCTCCCGCGTCCACCGCCCGCAGGGCGCACCGGCCCCCGCGTACGAGGAGTTCAGGGATCCGGCGTCCGCGCACGGCTGGCTCAACGCCTACGACGAGACGCGCGAGCTGCCCCGGATCGCCCCCGTCGCCCCCGTACCACCGGGGCTGGGCCGGGCGGACCGGCGGCGGGCCGCCCGCGATACGACCGGCCGGCGTGCGAAGCCCGTGGCCGTCGCCGTGGGCGCGCTGGGCGCCGCGTCCGTGGCCGCGCTGATCGCCGGCTTCGCCCTCTCCCCGTCGGACGGCACGCAGGACGGCCGGAGCGGTACGCAGCGCACGGCCGGCGAGTCACCGGCCGGGGAACCGGACGAGGTGAGCCCGAGCAGTGCCTCGGCCGCGCCGGTCGAGGCCGCGTCGTCCACCCTCGCCGCCTCGCCGTCCGTAGGTGCGCCCACACCCACGAGCGCCTCGACCGGCCCTGCCGCCTCCCGCAGGGCCGACGTGACGCCCTCGGCGACGCCCACCCCCACTTCGCCGGCCGAGAGCACCTCGTCCTGGCGGCCGGGGCGAGGACATGGCAGAGGCGGCGGCCGGTCCCACTGAGAAGCGGTGTGACGCGGCGTGTACCGGTTGGACGCGGTGGCACGCCTCAGCGTCTCGGCAGGGCGTGCGGGCCGCCGTGCGAGTCGGTCATGTACAACACGCCCTCGGCGAACGCCGGTGCGGTCACGCGGAGTTCGAGTCCTGCGGCGGCGGCTCGGGCGCGGGTCGGCCCGGCTCCCCGTCCGGCTGTCCGGCACTCGCGAGGAACGCGTCGATGAGGCGTTCGCGTTCGGTGGCCGAGGCGTGACCCAACTCGATGCTGAGGCCGTCGAGTTCGACACGGATGCCGCGCAGGGGCCGGTTCCTGAGCCGTGTCCGCGAGCAGCAGGGCCTGGCGCAGGGCGAAGGAGGCGGCCGTGACGACGAGCGTCCCGGTGGCCACCGGTTCCCCGCCCTTGGAACCCGTGGGCGGGTTCTCGGAGGAGTGGGCCGACCCTGTTCCGGCCATGTCCAGGTCGGCGAGCGATCGGCGCAACCGGCCAACCAGCCGCAGCAGTTCGTCGTCATCCGTGTAGGGAAGTCCCAACTGCTCCAGTCGTACGGTCCTGCTCGTCGCCCCCGTGAACCCCCTTCGTGCGCGGCACACTCCACCGGCGCCGGATTGCGCCGGTGGGGCCGACCGGAAACTGCGTCTTGCCCTCACCCCCGGTTGTGCTGAAAATGTGCATGACAAAAAGCGGGTGGCCGGAAGATCTCCGGTCACCTCGTCGTACAGAGGGGACCCCCCACATGAACAAGCCTCTCGTCGCCGCGCTCGCCTCCCTGGCCATCACCGGGATGGGCGTGGTACCGGCGGTCGCCGCGCCCGCGGCCAAGGCCGACGTGCAGCCGAAGGCGGCCGCCGCGGTGACCGTCAACTTCGCCGGCACCGTCTCGCTCAGCAACTGCTCCGGCTCGGTCATCCGCTTCCCGAACTCCGCGGACACCGACCCGGCGCTGGTCCTCACCAACGGCCACTGCCTGGAGACCGGCTTCCCGGAGCCCGGCGAGGTCATCACCGGACAGTCCTCCAGCCGTACCTTCGGCCTGCTGAACTCCACCGGCACCAGGGTCGCCACGCTCCGCGCCAACCAGGTCGTCTACTCGACGATGACCGACACGGACGTCACGATCTACCGCACCACCACGACGTACGCGGCGATCAAGAGCTCCTACGGCATCAGCCCGCTCACCGTCAGCAGCACGCACCCCGTCGCCGGCACCGCCATCAAGGTCGTCTCCGGCTACTGGAAGACGATCTACAGCTGCAACATCGACGGGTTCGTGTACCGGCTGGAGGAGGGCGACTGGACCTGGAAGGACTCGGTCCGTTACACCTCCGCGTGCAACACGATCGGCGGGACTTCGGGTTCGCCGGTGATCGACACCACCACGGGGCAGGTCGTCGCCGTCAACAACACCGGCAACGAGGACGGGGAGCGGTGCACCGTCAACAACCCGTGCGAGGTGGACGCGAGCGGGAACGTCACGGTGCGGCAGGGGATCAACTACGCGGAGGAGACGTACATCATTCCGGCGTGCTTCACGACGGGGAATGTGCTGAACCTGAGTGCGAGTGGTTGCACCCTGCCTAAGCCGTAGTGGGTTGTTGTCAGGGTGCGGGTGCGTGGGGGCTGGTCGCGCAGTTCCCCGCGCCCCTGACGGGGCGCTTTCGTGCGGGGTGTTCAAAGCGTGCGGCGGATGGCGCGCCCGGCCATCACATCCGTCCTTCGGCCCTCCTCGATCACGAAGCGGCCGTTGATCAGGACGTGGGGGATGCCCGTCGGGAGTCTGCGTGGCTGCTCGAACGTTGAACCCGCCGCCACCGTTTCCGGGTCGAAGAGGACGACATCGGCCCGGTACCCCTCGCGGACGAGTCCGCGGTCCGGCAGGCGCAGCCGGGCCGCGGGGCGGGCGGTGAGGTGGGCGACGCACTCCTCCAGGGAGAGGACTCCCAACTCCCGTACGTAGTGGCCGAGGTAGTGCGGGAACGTGCCGTACGCCCGGGGGTGCGGCTTCGCGCCCTGGAGGATGCCGTCCGAGCCGCCGGTGTGGACGCGGTGGCGCATGATCGTGCGGACGTTTTCCTCGTGGCCGACGTGCTGAAGGATGGAAGGGGCCAACCGGTCCGCCAGCAGCAGGCGGCGGGCCGTCGTCCACGGGGGCTCGCCGCGCAGCCGCGCCGACTCCTCGACCGTACGGCCGACGAAGTCCGCCAGCGCCGGGTCGGCCACGCCGGAGATCTCGATCGTGTCCCACTCGATGGGGACGCCGTGGCAGCCGTCGGAGCCGAGGGACTCCAGGTGGTGGCGGATGCGTTCGGACGTCTCGTCGTCCGCCAGCCGGGCCAGGACCGCGTCCGGGCCGCCCTCGTTCGCCCAGCTCGGCAGCATCGCCGCGAGGGTCGTGCTGCCGGGGGTGTACGGGTAGGTGTCGAGCGTGATGTCGGCGCCGGCCGCGAGGGCCCCGTCCAGCAAGGACAGCAGCTCGGGCGCCCGGCCCTTGTTCACGCCGAAGTTCATGGTGGCGTGGGCCAGGTGGAGGGCGCAGTCCGCCTCCCTGGACAGGGCCACCATCTCCTCGTACGCCTCCAGCGCGCCCGCCCCGTACGAGCGGTGGTGCGGGCAGTAGTAGCCGCCGTACGACGCCACCACCCGGCACAGCTCGGTCAGTTCGGCGTCCGCGGCGTACATACCGGGGGTGTAGGTGAGGCCGGAGGACATGCCGACCGCGCCCTGTTCCATGCCCTCCGCCACCAGCCGGCGCATCCGGTCCAGCTCGGCCGGGGTCGCCTCGCGGTCCTCCCAGCCGACGGCCAGCGCGCGGACCGTGCCCTGCGGGATCAGGTAGGCCGCGTTGACGGCGATGCCCCGGTCCAGGCGGTCCAGGTACTCGCCCACCGAGCGCCAGTCGAAGTCGATGTCGTCGCCGTGGCCGTTCCAGCCGGCGATGGCCCGGCGGACCTCGGCGAGGGTGCGGTCGTCGACGGGGGCGTACGACAGCCCGTCCTGGCCCAGGACTTCGAGGGTGACCCCCTGCGCGGCCTTGGCGCTGTGGTCCGGGTCGCGGAGCAGGGCCAGGTCGCTGTGGGCGTGCATGTCGATGAACCCGGGGGCGAGGACCAGACCCTCGGCGTCCAGCTCGCGCGTCGCGCGCGGGCGCTGGCAGCCAGCCGCCGCGGCCTCCTTGACGATGGTGACGATCCGGCCCTCGTCGATGACCACGTCCGCGCGGTAGGCGGGCGCCCCGCTGCCGTCGACGACGTCCGCGTCCCGGATGACGAGCTGATCCACGGCCCCTCCTAGAAGAACGTGCGGACGTAGTCGACGACCGTGCCGTCCGCCTCGGCGACCGGGATCAGCTGCCACTTGTCGAAGGACGTGCACGGGTGCGAGAGGCCGAGGCCCACCCAGTCCCCGACCTGGACATCCGCCTCCGGGGAGGTGGCGAGCCAGGCGTGCTGGTCGGACAGGCCGGTGACCGACACCCCGGTCGCCGGGCGCTCGGTGCCGTCCCGGCGGATCACCTGGGCGAACGGGAGGTCCAGGTCGTAGGCCGCGTCCCGCTTGCCCGCGTTGGCGAAGGCCTGCTCGGCGGAGGGGCGGGAGACGATCTGCGCCCAGAGCCGGAAGGCCGGCTCCAGGGCGCCCTCCTCGGGGACGCGGTTGAAGGGGGTGATCTCCCGGTAGTGGCCGTCGTCGTGCGAGACATAGGCGCCGGACCGCAGCAACTTCAGTACGGGAAGGGAGAGTTCGGGGATCCCGGCGAAGACGTCGGCGACCGCGTCGAACCAGGCGCTGCCGCCCGCGCTGACGAAAATCTCGTCGGTGCCGGCGAACCGTCCCGCCTTGTCGAAGCCGACGGCGAGCGCGACGAGCCGGCGCAGATAGGCGTGCACCCGGTCGGGGTCCGCCCGCGGGACCTCGCCCTCGTACCCGGCGACCCCGACCAGCCGCAGGGTTCCCGCCGCCCCGGCCACCGCGTCCGCGACCGCCGAGCACTCCGCCTCGGTACGGACGCCGGTACGGGCACCCTCCCCGGCGGCCAGCTCCACGACGACGTCGACCGGACGGGAGCTCCCCTTCAGCGCCGCGTCCATCAGCTCCACCCCGCGCACGGAGTCGACGTAACAGACGAAGCGGAACTCCGCGTCCCGCTCCAGCTCGGCGGCGATCCAGCGCAGCGCCGGGGCGTCCACGAGCTCGTTGGCCAGGAAGATCCGCCGGGTGCCGAAGGCGCGGGCCACCCGCACCTGGTGCGGGACGGCGAGGGTGATGCCCCACGCGCCGTGCTCGACCTGGCGCCGGAAGAGCTGCGGGGCCATGGAGGTCTTGCCGTGCGGGGCGAAGGCGAGGCCGTGCCGTTCGGCGTACGTCTCCATGAGCGCGAGGTTGTGCTCCAGGCGCTCGGCGGAGAGGGCCAGCACGGGCGTGGCGAAGCCGTCGGAGAACAGGTTGCGGCGCTGGGCGGTCAGCTCGCCGACGGTGAGGCCTTCGGCGTCGGGCGGGAGGCCCTTGAAACGGTGGTCGACGCGTTCCTCCGTGAGTCGGACGAGCGCGTCGGTGCCGGTGTCGAAGGACACGGAGCCTCCCTGATCTGGTGGGTTGCATTCTGTGCAACGTCCATTGCGTATATCGCTTACCGCTGTCTAACATCCACGCCAACGCCGGGTCAATGGAGCCCCCAGCGACCCTTCCCCAACGACGAGGAGCCACGACCATCGTGAAGGCCACGGACGCCGTTGACGCCGTTGACGGTGTGGATGTCGTGGACGTCGTCGCGCTCGGCGAGTCCATGGTGACGTTCCTGCCCACGCGGCCGGGGCGCCTCGCGGACGTGCCGTCCTTCGACCGTGCGATCGGCGGCGCGGAGTCCAACCTGGCGTGTGCACTGGCGGCGGCGGGACATTCGGTGCGGTGGGTCAGCCGGGTCGGCGCCGACGGGTTCGGCGACCATCTGGTGGAGACGGTGGCTTCCTACGGCGTCGACGTGGGACGCGTGGACCGTGACCCCGTGCGGCCGACCGGGGTGTACTTCCGTACGGCGGGGGACCGGGCGACGGACGCGCATGAGGTCGCGTACTACCGGGCGGGGTCGGCGGCTTCCGCCATGTCGGTGGAGACGGTGGACCTGGCCGCGGTGCGCGCGGCCCGGATCCTGCACCTGTCGGGCATCACGGCCGCGCTGTCGTCCGGGTGCCTGGACCTGCTGCGGGAGCTGACGGCTCCCGCCGAGGGGCGGCCGGTGGTGTCCTTCGACGTCAACCACCGGCGCGGGTTGTGGGGTTCGGGCGACGGCCCTGATGTCCTGCTGGAGCTGGCGCGCCGGGCCGACATCGTGTTTGTGGGGGAGGACGAGGCGCAGGAGGCGTGGGGGGTGACGGGCGGACCGGAGGCGGTTCGTGAGCTGCTGCCGGAGCCGGGTGTGTTGGTGGTGAAGCAGGGGGGAGCGGGGGCCGCGGCGTTTGTGTCGGGTGCGGGTGCGGGTGCGGGTGCGGGTGCGGGTGCGGGTCTGGGTGTGGGTGTGGCTGCGGGTGCGTGGGGGCTGGTCGCGCAGTTCCCCGCGCCCCTGACGGGGCGCTTCGGCGGCCGTTTCTCTTCAGCCGCGGGCGGCACCCTGCCAACGCCGGTAAGCGACCCCGCCCCCGCCCTCACCTCCGTCTTCGAACCCGCCCCCGCCGTCGACGTCGTCGCCCCCGTCGGTGCCGGTGACGCCTTCGCCGCCGGGTTTCTCTCCGGGGCCCTGCGGGGACTGCCGCTGCCTCGAACGCTGCGGCTCGGCCACCTCTACGCCGCCGCCGCTCTCACCACCCCCGCCGACCTCGCCGCACCCCCCGCCCGCGACACCGCCGACCGGCTGACCGCCCTCGACGCAGCCGCGTGGGAGAGACTTCGACTCGGCCCCGGCTGGACCCGAGCCGACCCGGCCGAAGAGGAGGTACGCACCCCATGAGCCAGACCGTCGACCGAGCGCTCAGCATCCTGCCGCTGCTCGCCGAGGGCCCCGCCGACCTCGGCCAGGTCGCCGAGCGCCTCGGCGTGCACAAGTCGACCGCGCTGCGGCTGCTGCGCACCCTCCACGAACACGGGCTCGTCTACCGCCAGTCCGACCAGCGCTACCGCCTCGGCGCCCGGCTCTTCGCGCTCGCCCAGGAGGCGATGGAGAACCTCGACATCCGCGAGATCGCCCACCCCCACCTGGCCCGGCTCAACGAGGCCTGCGGGCACACCGTGCACCTCGCCGTGTTCGAGGAGGGCGAGGTCCTCTACATCGACAAGGTCGAGAGCCGCTACCCGGTGCGCATGTACTCGCGGATCGGCAAGCCGGTGGCCATCACCGTCGCCGCCGTAGCCAAGCTGCTCCTCGCCGATCTGCCCGAGCCCGAGCGGCGCGCCCTCGCCGACAAGCTCGACTACCCCATGTACACGGCCCGTTCGACACCGAACGCGGAGGCCTTCCGCAAGGAACTGGCCAAGGTGCGCGAACAGGGCTGGGCCACCGACCTCGGCGGCCACGAGGAGTCCATCAACTGCGTCGCGGCCCCCATCCGCGGCGCCGACGGCCGGGTCGTCGCCGCGATGTCGGTCTCCGCGCCCAACGTCGTCGTCACCGCCGACGAACTCCTCACCCTGCTCCCGCAGGTGCGCCGTACGGCGGACGCGATCAGCGGCGAGTACTCAGGCAGAACCCCGATCAAGGAAGCCGGCAACCGATGACCGAGAAGACCGCCCTCACCCCCACGACCCACACCACCCCGCCCGCCAAGTTCTCCCACGGTGTGCGCAAGGGCAACATCCTCCAGGTCGCCGGCCAGGTCGGCTTCCTGCCCGCCGAGGAGGGCAAGCCCCCGACGCCGGCCGGCCCCACGCTGCGCGAGCAGACCCTCCAGACCCTCGCCAACGTCAAGGCGATCCTGGAGGAGGGCGGCGCCTCCTGGGACGACGTGATGATGATCCGCGTCTATCTGACGGACGTGGACCACTTCGCCGAGATGAACGGCATCTACAACACCTACTTCGAGGAGCAGGGCCTCACCGCCCCGCCCGCCGCCCGCACGACCGTCTACGTCGGTCTGCCCGCCGGCCTCCTCATCGAGATCGACGCCCTCGCCGTCCTCGGCTGACGGCCCGCCAGCTCCCGCACGTCCTGCACGGCACGGCACCCCACCGGGTGCCGTGCCGCGATCCCCCCTGCCCGAAAGCACCGTGTACTTACGAAGAGGACCCCCACATGTCGTCCCTACCGCTCGCCGCCTCCACCACCCCGGCCGCCCCACCCCACACCGGAGGACTGCTCCTCCTCCTCGACGGCACCGCCGGACTCCTCACCGTCGCCGCCATCGGCATCGCCCTGCTGCTCTTCCTCATCATCAAGGCGCGGCTCCAGCCCTTCGTCGCCCTGCTCGCCGTCTCCATAACCGTCGGCCTGCTGGCCGGTCTCTCCGTCACCGAGCTCTTCGGCACCGTCCAGCGTTCGGACGCCGTCTCCACCGTCGAGTCCGGCATGGGCGGCATCCTCGGCCATGTCGCGATCATCATCGGCCTCGGCACCATGCTCGGCGCGATCCTCGAAGTCAGCGGCGGGGCGGAGGTATTGGCCTCCCGGCTGCTCAACCTCTTCGGGGAGAAGCGGGCCCCGCTCGCCATGGGCCTCACCGGACTCATCTTCGGCATCCCGGTCTTCTTCGACGTCGGCATCTTCGTGCTGGCCCCGCTCGTCTACGCGGCGGCCAAACGCGGCGGCAAGTCGATCCTCCTCTACTGCCTTCCCCTCCTCGCCGGCCTCTCCATGACCCACGCCTTCCTGCCGCCGCACCCCGGCCCGGTGGCCGCCGCCGCCCTGCTCCACGTCGACCTCGGCTGGGTCATCCTCATGGGCGTCGTCTGCGGCATCCCGGCGGTGCTGGCCGCATGGGTGTACTCGGCGTGGATCGGCAAGCGGATCTTCGTCGGCGTACCGCAGGACATGGTCGAGGCGGCCGACGAGGCCAAGCAGGCCGTGCTGGCCGAGCAGCGGGCGGCCGGCGTCGAGCCGCAGGAGAAGCCCGTCGCGCTCGGCACGGTCCTCGCCATCATCGGTACGCCGCTGGTCCTGATCCTCGCCGCGACCTTCTCGTCCATCGCCCTGGACCCCTCCACCGGCCGCTCGGTGATCGAGTTCTTCGGCACGCCGATGGTCGCCCTCACCCTCGCCCTGGTGCTCGCCTACTACCTGCTGGGCATCCGGCGCGGCTGGTCCCGCAAGTCCCTGGAGACGGTGTCGACCGCGTCCCTCAAGCCGGTCGGCAACATCCTGCTGGTGGTCGGCGCGGGCGGGATCTTCGGTGCCGTGCTGAAGGCCAGCGGGGTCGCCCAGGCCCTGTCCGACACCTTCAACGGCGTGGGCCTCCCGGTGATCGTCCTCTCCTACCTGATCTCCGTCGTCCTGCGGGTCGCGCAGGGCTCGGCGACGGTGGCGATCGTGACGACGGCCGGCATCGTCGCCCCCCTGCTCAGCGAGGGCCACCACTCCCAGGCCTTCGTGGCCCTCGTCATCATGGCCATCTCGGCGGGCTCCATCTTCGCCTCGCACGTCAACGACGGCGGCTTCTGGATGGTCGCCAAGTACTTCGGCATCAGCGAACGCGACACCCTGAAGACGTGGACCGTGCTGGAGACGGTGTTGTCGGTGGCCGGGTTCGCGGTGGCGGCCGTGCTGAGTGTCTTCGTGTAGGCGTCTGATAACGAAGTCGGGACTGGCTGTCTCCGGCACAGGTTCTTGGACCATACTGCCCGCTGTGGAGCAGCGCATAGGAGCCAACAGCCAGCCCCTGGAAGGCGCCGGATTCGACCCGGCCTTCATCCCCGGGCTCACCTCACCCGCGTCCGCCGAGCCGGAGGACGCGGGGCCGGAGGACACCCGGCCCGAGGAGGCCGAGGGTGCCGAGGCGACGGTGGAACCGGTGGCCCTGACCAAGGACGCGGCCGCCGCCGACACCGCGGTGGACGAGGACGCCGAAGACACCGAGGAGACCGAGGCCGCCCCGGAGGGGCCCGTCTTCGAGGCCTCCGACCGGCGCGCCCGGATAGCGGCCGACCACCAGGGCGTGCGCCTCAGTCTCGACGAGGAGAAGTGCGAGTTCCGCTGGGACGAGATCGGCGCGATCGAGACCGAGGCACCGCGCTTCGGGAAGCGCTTCACGATCACCGTCCACACCCCGGACCGCCGCTGGTACCCCATCGAGATCGAGGCGACGTCCCGCTCCCGCTTCAAGGAGTGGGAGGACGACCTGGACGCGGTCCTGGACGCGTACTTCGAGGACGGCGAGGAAGAGGAAGACGCCCTGGAGACGGACGACAAGACCGAGGCTGAGACCGAGGCCGAGGCTGAGACCGGGACCGAGGCCGACGCCGACGCCGACGCCGAGGACAAGGTCCGCGACGAGAAGTAGCCCGGCGCAGGCGGGCGGCCCCGGTCCCGTGGCCGCCTAGCCGCAGTACTGTGCTTCCTTCCCGATCGATCGGTACATGCAGTCCGCGTTCTCCAGCAGCTGGAACACCGCGTCCCGGTTCCGGGAGGTCTCCCGCTCGATCACCTCGTCGGGCGGGTAGAACCCACCCCCGGAACTGGACGTCGGATACATCTCGAACGTGTAGTCGAAGATCTTCTGCGTACCCCACAGGTAGTCGTCGATCGACCCGTCCGTGATGTACAGATCACTCGACTGCTCCGGCGTATAGCCGTTGCTGGCCGCCATCTTCTGCCCCACGGCCTTGAACGCGGCCGCGTCGTCCGCGGTCATCCCGGTGGCCGTGTCGGCCGTCGTGTACCCGAACGGCCAGAGCACCAGCTCGCTGTACGTGTGGAAGTCGATCCCGGCCTTGATCTGCTGCTTCCCGCCGACGACCCGGCTGCGCACGAAGTCGGCGACGACCTTCACCTCGGGCGCCGACTCGGCGGACGCACCCCGGTAGGTCTCCGAGGACGTGCTGCCCGAGGACCCGCCGCAGCAGCCCCACCTGTAGTTCCAGTTCCGGTTCAGGTCCGTACCGACGTACGAGGAGCCGGAGTTGGGCTGCCGGTTCTTGCGCCACGACCGGTACGAGCCGGTGGCGATGTCGTACTCGCCGCCGTCCGGATTGAGGTCCGGCACGATCCAGATCTCCCGGCTGTTGATGATGTTCGTGACCCGGGAGTCGGAGCCGTATCCCGCGCCCAGCTCCCGCAGCAGATACAGCGCCATCTCCACGGTGAGGTGCTCGCGCGCGTGCTGGTGGAAGGTGAGGAGGACCTCGGGTTCGTTCTCGTCCGTCGCGACGTTGTCGCTGACCTTGATGGCGACGATGTCCCGGCCCTGGTACGACTTGCCGATCACCTGCTTGCTCATGATGGCGGGGTAGGCGGCGAGCCGCTGCCCGATCTCGGTGTTCGCCTCGGCGTAGTTGTGGTACTTCGAGTCGGCCGTCGGGAAGTCGAACAGGCGCAGCTCGTCGGCGGCGGTGGACCGGTCGGGGGCCGCGCCGAGGAGCGTGACCTCGTAGCCGAGGCGTTTCAGCGCGGCGATCTGCGAGGCCCGTCCGGAGACGACCACCGTCTCCTCGTCGACCTCGTCCACGGTGACGCCGGTCTGCTGGATGGCCGCGCGGGTCACGGGGGTGGTGCTCTGGTGGATCTCGTACTGCCGGACGTCGTCGGCCGAGGGTGACGCCGGACGCGCGCTGTCGGCGCTCGCGTGGGTGGCCGTCGCCGACACGGGGGCCGCGAGGGCGAGGGCCAGCAGGGTGCCCAGCGCGGCGGTCCGGCCGCGGCGGAGGGCGCCGGAGCCGCGAATGCGAAGTCGCATGAAATCTCCTGGGGGAGGTGGGGGTGGTTCAGTGCGACAAACCTGTGCAGTTGTTGTGCTGAGGCTGTGCGGGTGGCGCTCATCGTCCAAGGAATGGCATGGACAGGTCAAGACAGTAAAATCGGCCGCGGGAACCGGCCGCGCGAAAAGGCCGCGCAGATTACGCCTTTACCCGCAACCGCAGGCGGCCCCCACCGAAATACACCCGCCCGCGTGACGTCCGTGTGCGTCTCCCCGGTCCGCCGGGAGACCGTGGACGGAGGGCCAGGAGGAGGGCTGGGTGATGATGAGCACCAGGACGAGCGCGCGCCCCGCCGCGGCCGGGGGCCACTTCGACCACCGGATGGCCGTGTTCGGCTCGGACGAAGCGTTCGTCGCCGCCGCCCTGCCCTTCCTCGCCGAGGGGCTCGCCGCCCCCGACGAGCCGCCGCCCGTCGCCATCGCCGCCCCCGGCCTGCTGGCGGTCCTGCGCGACGCGCTCGGCACCGACGCCCGGGACATCGGCTTCGTCGACCACACCGACTGGTACACGGGCACGGCCGCCAACGCCGTGGCCCAGGGCGCCGGCTACCTCGCCGCGAACGCCGGACCCGGCGGTCGTGTTCATCTCCTCATGGAGCCCGACTGGGCGGGCCGGGCCGGGCGTTCGGTGCGGGAGAGCACCGAGTGGATCCGCTACGAGTCCCTCGCCAACCTCCTCTTCGCCCCGTTCGCCACCACGGCCCTGTGCGCGTACGACACCCGGACGGCGGGCCCGGCCGTCGTCGACGCGGCCCGCCGCGCCCACCCGGGTACCGGGGTGTACGAGCAACCGCCGGTGCTGGTCCGCGAACTGGACGCCGTACCGCTGCCGCCGCCCCCGCGGACGGTCACCCGGCTGCCGGCCGCGGAGTCGGTACGCGCCTGGGCGGCCGGGCAGGGGCTGGCGGCCGCGGACGCGGAGCTGTTCGCGCGGGCGGTGGTGGCCGCGGCCGGCGCCCACGGTCCGGTCGTCGAGTTCCTCGCCTGGGGCGAGGCTCCGGCCTGCGTCTGCGAGCTGTGGCTGTGCCGGGCCGTGGGGGATCCGCTGGCCGGATTCGTGCCGCCGCGGGACGGGGAGCCGGAACCCGGGCAGGGGCTGTGGTTCACCCGCCAGGTGTGCGCGTACGTCGATGTGCGGGACGGGGCGCCGGGGGACCGGGCGAGGATCCGCGTCCAGTATGCGTGAGGGTGTGGTTCGGGCTCGGTACGTGCGGGTGCGCGTGGCTCCGCAGGGCGGGCCGCGACGGTGGGGGCGTCGCGGCCCGCTCACGGGTGATCGCTACGGCAGGCCGTGGACCTTGGCTCCCACCGAGTTGGACCACGCGTTGCCCGACGACGCGTCCCAGTTGGTCGACCAGGTCATCGCGCCGCGCAGGTCGGGGTAGGCCGTCGACGGCTTGAAGGAGCCGCAGTTGGTGAGCTTGGTCAGGCAGTCCAGGGCGTTGTTGACCACCGTCGGGGAGACGTAGCCGCTGCCCGCCGCGCTGGTCGACGCCGGCAGGCCGAGGCCCACCTGGGAGGGGCTGAGGCCGCCCTGGAGCTGGATGCAGGCCAGCGCGGTGAGGAAGTCCACCGAGCCCTGGCTGTACACCTTGCCGTCGCAGCCCAGCATGGAACCGCTGTTGTAGTACTGCATGTTGACGACCGTGAGGATGTCCTTGACGTTCAGGGCCGTCTGGAAGTACCCGTTGGACGTCGACTGCATGTCGATCGTCTGCGGGGCCATGGTGATGATGAGCGAGGAGCCCGCCTTCGACGACAGCGAGCGCAGCGCCTGGCTCATGTAGGTGGCGTTGATGCCGTTCTCCAGGTCGATGTCGACGCCGTCGAAGCCGTACGTCTGCATCAGTGAATAGACGGAGTTGGCGAAGTTCGTCGCGGACGCCGAGTCGCTCACCGAGATCGTGCCGTTCTGGCCGCCGATCGAGATGATGACCTTCTTGCCGGCCGCCTTCTTGGCCTGGATGTCGGCCTTGAACTGGTCGACCGTGTACCCGCCGAGCCCGGCGGAGTCGAGGGTGAAGCTCACCGCGCCCGGTGTGCTGGTCGCGTCCGCGAAGGCGACGGCGATGATGTCGTACGAGGACGGCACGCCCGAGATCTTCTGGACGGTCGCGCCGTTGTTGAAGTTCTGCCAGTAGCCCGTCACCGCGTGCTTGGGCAGCGAGCCGCCGCCGTTGCCGCCGGACGCGGTCGTCGTCGCCGTCACCGCCGTCGACTTCGCGGACTCACCCGCCGAGTTGGTCGCGGTGACCTGGAAGGAGTACGACGTCGAGGCGGCGAGGCCGGTGACGGTGGCCGAGGCACCGGAGACCGCCGTGACCTTGGTGCCGTTCTGGTAGACGTTGTAGCCGGTCGCACCCGACACCGCGCTCCAGGACAGGGACGCGGAGGACGAGGTCGTACCGGAGACCGCGAGACCGGAGGGGGTCGCGGGGACGGTCGGCGCCGGGTCGGAGCCGCCTCCGCCGTCGGGGCCGAAGACCGAGACGTCGTCGGCGTAGTAGGCGGGCTGGCCGTACCAGCCGTGGGTCCAGACCGTGACCGAGGTGGTCGAGGAGCCGGTGGTGAAGGTCGTCGACAGCTGCGTCCAGGACGTGTTCGGGGTCCAGGTCGACACGTCCGTGGTGCCGGTGCCGGTCACACCGAGGTAGGTGTAGGAGCCCTGCACCCACGCGCTCAGCGTGTAGGTGGAGTTGGCCTTCACCGCCACCGTCTGGCTGCACTGGGCGTAGTCCTGCCCGGCCGGGGTCGCCTTGAGGGCGGCGGCGCCGGAGTGGACGGGGGAGGAGACGGTCGTACCGCTGCTCGCGGAGCAGGTCCAGTTGGTGAGGGCCGACTCGAAGCCGGCGTTCTTCACGTTGTTGACGTCGGCGGCGGAGGCCGGCGAGGAGGCCAGGCCCGCCATCGCGAGTGCCGTGGCGAGCGCGGCCACGGCAGACCAGGTTCGGATACCTCGCTGTCCGGCATGCCGGGACACGAGTCGGGGGATGAGTCTGGGCATGACAATCAAGGTGGTCCAGACCAATTCAGGTGTCAATAGGTCCAGACCAAATTCAAAGCCGCCGCTGACCGGACCAGACCCCGGTCATATGCTCAACCTGTCCCGATTTGGCGCAACTTGTATGGTCACGGATCCCAGACAGCTGGACAAACGCTGTTCTCCGGTCACAGAGGCGTGGTTACAGTGCTGAGGTAGTCACGCAATGAAGTCGTCCCGGCTCATTGGAGTAACACCGGTGGGCCGCCGGGGTGTGAAGAGCGGGGAGCTGCGCGTGCCAACTGCCATTGCCGTGACCAGTGCCGACATGGCGCTGCCGGTGCAGGACGAGCGGACCATGCCCGCGGTCGTGCTCCGGGACCTGGACCAGCGGCCCCTCGACCACACCCTCGCCGAGCTCGTGGCGCTCATCGAGCAGCACGGTCATGTGATCGTCGTCTGCTCCGCGGCCGTACCCGAAGCCGTGACCCGGCGCCTGCACACCCTGCGCTCCCTGCTGGAGAGCGACCGGATCGCCCTGTTCCGCCCCGACCTGCCGCCCCTCGGTATCGCCGTCCTGGCCCGGCAGTTGCGGCAGCTGGCCTCCTGCGACCTCAGCCCCGGCGTCCTCGCGTCGGCCGGCCGGCTGCTCACCCACTACATCCACTCCGGCGCCGTCCTCGGCTCGGTCGCCAAGCTGGACCGGGTCCCGGTCACCCTCAAGGCGCACGCCAAGTCCTGGATGCCCGGCACCCAGTTCGCCGTCGTCGCGCACCCCCAGCCGCAACTGGTCCGGGTCGGCCCGGACGCGACCCTGACCGGACCCGAGTTCAGCACCTGGATGCTGGTCGCCAGAGGGCAGCTGCAGTCCGAGTGGATCGGCGGCCTCGCCAAGTCCTGGGGCGCGTACGGGCTGCGCGAGACCCCGCTGCCGGCCGAGTCGTCCCAGTGGTGGGGGACCGGCCGGATGATCGAGTTCACCAGCTATCTCGCCGACCTGTCGGTCCTCTACCAGCTGGTCACCTCGGTCCGGCAGACCAGCTGCCACTGGTGCGGCATCGACGTCATCGGCGACCGCTGTGTCTTCTGCTCCGCCACCCCGCCCGTCTACGACCCCCCGGCGCACCGCGCGCTGGAACAGCGGACGCCCGCCTGACCCGTACCACCCACCGCTCGGTTCCCCCACTTCCCCCGATGAGGTCGCACGGTCCATGAACTCCCGTCAGCGCCGCGGCGTGATACTCCTGATCCTGTCGGTGATCTGCGCGCTCGGCGCGTTCGCCGGCGTGCTCTCGGTCATCGACAACGCGAAGTCCGAGGTCGGCCCCAAGGTCACCGCGTACAAGGTCCGGTCGGACGTCAAGCCGTACACGACGCTGAGCGCCGGCCAGTTCCAGAAGGTCGAGATGCCCCAGCGGTGGCTGTCCGCCAACGCCGTCACCAGCCTCAGCGCGATCGAGGGAAAGATCGCGGTCACCACGCTGAAGAAGGGCTCCCTGCTCCAGACCGACATGATCGTCGACCAGCCCGCGCTGAAGGCCGGCGAGCAGGAGGTCGCGATCATGATCGACGCGGCCACCGGAGTGGCCGGCAAGATCACCCCGGGCTCGCTGGTCAACGTCTACGCCACCTTCGAGGGCAAGCAGCAGAGCGACCCCGACCAGTCGAAGATCATCGTGACCAACGCCCGGGTCCTGGACGTCGGCGCCCAGCTCAGCTACGTGGACCCGGACAACAGGAACCAGCAGCCCAGCGACGCCGTCCCCATCACCTTCGCGCTGTCCACGCTCGACGCCCAGCGCCTCACCTACGCGGAGTCCTTCGCCCAGCGGGTCCGGCTCGCCCTGGTCGCGCCCGGCACGACCACCACCGTGCCGGACAAGGACCGCACCTACGAACTCGCGACGGACAAGTGAGAGGCGCCTCGCATGCCCATCAGGATCCTCCCCGCCGTCGGTGACGCGGACGCCGTCCGCGCCCTGGTCTCGCTGCTCAGCCAGCTCCCGGACAGCGAACCGCTGCCGCCCGTCGTCGACTCCACCCAACTCGTCGACACTCTGTCCCGGTTCGCCGCCGAGTCCGTCGACGAACTCCCCGAGGTCGTCGTCGTCCACGAACGCATCGGCCCGGTCCCGGCCCTGGAGCTGATCCGCGAGGTCGCCCTGCGCTTCCCGGCGGTCGGCGTCGTCCTCGTCACCAGCGACACCAGCCCCGGCCTGTTCGCCGCCGCGATGGACTCCGGCGCCCGCGGCCTGGTCGGGCTCCCCATGAGCTACGAGGAACTGGCCGGCCGCGTCCAGGCGGTCGCCCAGTGGTCCACGGGCGTACGGCGCCACCTCGGCCACGGCGCGGACGCGTTCGCCGGCGTCGGCGGGACCGTCGTCACCGTCAGCGGCGCGAAGGGCGGGACCGGCGCGACCCTGGTGGCGATCCAGATCGCCCTCGCCGCGCAGGCCTCCGGCCACTCCACCGCCCTGGTCGACCTCGACCTCCAGACCGGGGACGTCGCCTCCTACCTGGACGTCCAGTTCCGCCGCTCGGTCGCCGACCTGGCCGCGGTCAACGACATCTCCCCCCGCGTCATGGCCGAGGCCGTCTTCCGCCACGACTCAGGGCTCGCCCTGCTCCTCGCACCCGCCGAGGGCGAACGCGGCGAGGAGGTCACCGACCGGGCCGCCCGCCAGATCCTCAGCGCCCTGCGCTCCCGCTACGAGATCGTGGTCGTCGACTGCGGCGCCCAGCTCGGCGGGGCGGGCGCGGCGGCCGTGGAGACCGCCGACCTGGCGCTCCTGGTGACCACGCCCGACGTGGTCGCCGTACGCGCCGCCAAGCGCACGGTGCGGATGTGGGACCGGCTGCAGATCCGCAAGGCCGAGGAGACCACGGTGGTCGTCAACCGGCACACCAAGGCCACGGAGATCCAGCCCGCCCTGATCCAGCGGATCACCGGCACCGCGCTGGCGGGGACCCCGATCCCCGCCAACTTCAAGGAACTCCAGGGCGTGGTGGACGCGGGCCGGATCCACGAACTCGACGCCCGCAGCACGGTGAAGCAGGCGCTGTGGGCGCTGGCCGGGGAGCTGGGCCTGGTACGGACGGCGGAGGGAACGGTGCCGCGCCGGGCCGGGGCACGGGCCCGGGGCGGGGAACGGGCGGCGGTCGGGTTCCGGCGGCGGAAGGAACTGCCGTGAGAGGCCGAGGGGCGAGTGCGGGGCGGTGGGGGCCGAGCGCGCAGTTCCTCGCGCCCCTTGGGCGCGCTTCAACCGGGCGCGTCTTTGCGGCGTCCCGCAAGGAAGCGCCCCGTAGGGGCGCGGGGAACTGCGCGACCAGCCCCCACGCACCCGCACCCGACCGACGGCCCGCCGCGCCCGCACGCGACCGCGGCCAGGTCACCATCGAGCTCCTCGGCATGACGCCGGTCATCATCCTCACCCTCGTACTCATGTGGCAGGCCGTCCTCGTCGGATACGCCTTCACCCTCGCCGGAAACGCCGCCGACGAAGGCGTACGCGCGGGCACGGCCGTCCCCCGGGGGGAACGGAGCGGCGTCTGCGAGCAAGCCGCGCTGGAGGACCTCTCCAGCGCCTGGCGGGAGGGCGCCACCGTGCAGTGCGGCGGCACCGGCATGGTCACCGCGGACGTCTCCCTGCACGTCCCGGTCCTCTTCCCCGGCACCATCGACTTCCCCGTCACGGTGACCGGCCACGCCGGCACGGTGGAGGAGGTGAAGCAGTGACGCACCCCAGTCGGCGGTTCCGCGACCGCGGCCAGGTCGCCATCGAGTATCTCGGCTTCATCCCGGTCCTGCTCATCGTCGGGCTGGCCGGCATCCAGCTCGGTGCCGTCGCCTACGCCGCCGAGCAGGCCGGGACGGCGGCCCGGGCGGGGGCCCGGGCCGCCTCGCTGCACGAAGGCGTCGACGCGGCCTGCGCCGCCGCGGTCAGCGGCGGGATCGACGTGAGCTGCGCCTCCTCCGGCGGCGGCGACTCGGTCACCGTGACCGCCACGGTCCACATCCCGAAGATCGTCTGGGAGCTGGGCAACGCCACCAAGTCCGCCACGATGCCCGTCGACCACTGAACGAGGAGCACGGCAACATGAGCCTGCGGGCACGTATCAACTCCCCCGAGGAGCACGGCAGCCGGGGTGAGGACGGCCATCTGGTCTCCTCCTACCGGGCCAAGCTCCTGGAGGAGATCGACCTCGCGGAGATGAGCACGCTCGCTGCCGCCGAGCGCCGGGCGCGCCTGGAACGCGTCCTCGGCCACATCATCAGCCGCGAGGGCCCGGTCCTGTCGACCGTCGAGCGCTCCCAGCTGATCCGCCGGGTGGTCGACGAGGCCCTCGGCCTCGGCATCCTGGAGCCGCTGCTCGAAGACGCGTCGATCACGGAAATCATGGTGAACGGCCCGGACGCGATCTTCGTCGAGCGCGGCGGCCGGGTCGAGCAACTGCCGCTGCGGTTCGCGTCCGCGGACCAGCTGATGCAGACTATCGAGCGGATCGTCTCCACGGTCAACCGCCGCGTGGACGAGTCCAACCCGATGGTCGACGCCCGCCTGCCCTCCGGCGAACGCGTCAACGTCATCATCCCGCCGCTCTCCCTGACCGGCCCCATCCTCACCATCCGCCGCTTCCCGCGCTCCTTCACCCTCCAGGAGCTGATCGGCTTCGGCTCGCTCGACGAGCACATGGTGTTCCTGCTGGCGGGCCTGGTGCAGGCGAAGTTCAACATCATCGTCTCCGGCGCCACCGGCACCGGGAAGACGACCCTGCTGAACGCCCTCTCCGGGCTCATCCCGGCGCACGAACGCATCATCACCATCGAGGACTCCGCCGAACTCCAGCTCCAGCAGTCGCACGTGGTCCGCCTGGAGTCGCGCCCGGCGAACGTCGAGGGCAAGGGCCAGGTCAGCATCCGCGACCTGGTCCGCAACTCGCTGCGGATGCGCCCCGACCGGATCGTGGTCGGCGAGGTCCGCGGCGGCGAGTCCCTGGACATGCTCCAGGCCATGTCCACCGGCCACGACGGCTCGCTCGCGACCGTCCACGCCAACAGCGCCGAGGATGCCCTGACCCGGCTCCAGACCCTGGCCTCCATGTCGGACGTCGAAGTCCCCTTCGTCGCCCTGCACGACCAGATCAACAGCGCGGTCGAGGTCATCGTCCAGCTGACCCGGTTCGCGGACGGCGCCCGCCGGATCACCGAGATCGCGGTGCTGGACAGCCACGGCAGCGAGCCGTACCGGCTGGCGACGGTGGCCCGCTTCGACGCCCGGCCCATGACCCACGACGGCCATGTCCACGGCGCCTTCCAGTACTTCCCGCTCCCGCGCCGCACCGCCGACCGCCTCTACCTGGCGAGCCAGCCCATCCCGCAGGCCTTCGGCGTGGCCCAGCACTTCGACCAGCTCACCACCCGAGAAGCGAGGTAGGCCATGCCCCTCCACGACCTCGTCACCCTCACCACCGGCGTCACCCTGCTGGCCTGTCTGCTGGCCGTGGTGGGCCTGCACACCTACGCCTCCGGCCGGGCCCAGCGCGCCGCCCTGGTGGACCGCCTCTCCTACACCGGCCAGGGCCCGCTCACCGGCCGCCGGCGCCGCTTCCGCAACCTGGACCGCCGCCTGCGCGGCACGGCGATCGGCCGCCGCCTCGAACTCCGGCTGGCGGCGACGGGCCTGGACGTGACGCCCGGCGAGTTCTTCGCCTACATGATCGCCGCCGTCGTCGCCCTCTGGCTCATCGGCCAGGCCGCCCTGGCCCCCTTCTTCGGGCCGATCGCCGGCCTCCTCGGGGTCTTCGCCGCCGTGCAGTTCCTCAACTGGCAACGCCAGAAACGCATCGAGCGGTTCATCGCCCAACTCCCTGAACTCGCCCGCATCCTGGCCAACGCCACGCACGCCGGTCTCGCCCTGCGCACCGCGATCGGCATGGCGGCGGAGGAGCTGGAGGCCCCGGCCGGCGAAGAACTCGCCAAGGTCGCCGACCAGTTGGCGATCGGCCACTCCATGGACGACGCGCTCGGTGAACTGGCCGACCGGCTCCCGTCCCGGGAACTGGTCGTCCTGGTCACGACCCTGGTCCTGTCCAACAGGGCGGGCGGCCAGGTCGTCTCCGCCCTGCGCAACCTCACCGAGACCCTGGAGGAGCGCAAGGAGACCCGCCGCGAGGTCCGCACCCAGCTCTCCCAGGTGACGATGACGTCGTACGCCGTCCCGGTGCTCGGCATCGGCGCCCTGTTCCTGATGAACGGGGTCAAGGGCGACACGCTGGACCGCATGACGGGCACCACCCTCGGCCAGGCCGCGGTCCTCATCGCGTTCGGCCTCTACGTCATCGGCTTCGTCCTCATCCGCCGCCTCAGCCGCATCGACGTATAGGGGGTTGTGACCATGCCACTGCTCCTGGCCCTCCTGATGGCCCTCGCCGTCTACGGCGCCTTCGCGGGCGTCCGTATGTACCGCGCGGACGCGAAACTCCCCTCCGACCTGGCGATCGCGCTGGAGGTGGGCGCCACCCGCACCGGCGCCGCCAACTCCCTCATCGACCGCATGGGCATGCGCTACGCTCCCGCCGTCCTCCGCCTGATGGGCCCGCGCCTGGTCGCCAAGTACCGCCGCAGGATCGACCTGGCGGGCAACCCCGGCGGCCTGACGATCGACCGCTACGCGGCCCGCCGGGCGGTCTACGGCGCGCTGGGCGCCGTCGGCTTCCTGGTCTTCCTCCTCCGCGGCCAGTGGCTGATGGCCGTGCTGCTCCTGCTCTTCGGCGCGTTCTGGACGGAGGTCGGCATCTGGTCGGCGATCCGCATCCGCAAGGACGTCATCGAACGCACCCTGCCCGACTTCCTGGACGTCCTGGCGGTGGTGGTGAGCGCCGGCCTCGGCTTCCGCCAGGCCCTGGACCGGGTCGCCTCGCACTACGAGGGCCCCTGGGCGGACGAACTCCGCATCACCCTGCGCCAGCTGGACCTGGGCATGAGCCGCCGCCAGGCCTTCGCGGAACTCCGCCGCCGCAACGACTCCGAACAGGTGGCGATGTTCGTCACGGCGCTCCAGCAGGGCGAGGAACTGGGCGCACCGATCGTCGACACCCTGGTCGCCCTGGCCAAGGACATGCGCCGCACGGACGCCCAGAACGCGCGCCGCAAGGCGGCCCGGGCGGTCCCGAAGGCCACGCTGATGATCACCACGTTCATGGTCCCGGCCACGATGCTCCTGCTGGCCGCCGGCCTGCTGCTGGGCTCCGGGGTCGACTTCGGGTCGGTCACGGGGAAGTAGCCGAGGGAGGGCGGGTGAGGGCGATGGCGACACGGGAGGACGACGGGAAGGTCGAGATCCGGGCCCTGCAGGCGATGGGCCGCCAGGTCTTCGGCTTCCGCCTGGCGATGATCGCCGTGGCGGCCCCCGCGGCCCTCCTCAACGCCACCCCCGGCCTGGGGACCCGCCTGGTCGGCTCGGCGGTGGTCGTCACCTTCATGATCTCGTACGTCCTCTTCCGCGACTGGCAGCGCTTCGGCCCGCTCCTGCTGCGCCACCCCACCCTGCTCGCAGCCGACACCCTCTTCGGCTCCTTCCTGCTGATCTCGGCCGGCCCCGACACGACCCTCGCGTACGTCAGCGTCTGCACCCCGCTCCTCGCCGGCCTCCTCTACAGCTGGCGCGGAGCGGCGGTCTTCGCGTCCCTCCAGTCGCTGATCCTCCTGGTCGTGGAGGAGACGCTGGACCACCACACCGGCGTCGCGGACTCCCTCCTCCTGCCCGGCCTGTGCGTGATCACCGGCGCGATGGGCTCCACCCTGCGCACCCTGATGCTCCGCTTCGGCACCGCCACCGAGGCCCTGACCGAGACCCGTGCCCGTCTCGCCGCGACGGAGGCGGTGAGCGCGGAACGCGCCCGGCTGGCCCGCGAGATGCACGACTCGGTGACCAAGACGCTGTACGGCGTCGCACTGATCGCGGACGGCCTCGCAAAGTCGGCGTCCGCGTCCCCGGACCGCCTGGACCCGACGCTGATCGGACAGCAGGCGGAACAGGTGGCGAACGCGGCCCGCAGGGCGGCGGGGGAGGCCCGCGAACTCCTGACGGACCTGCGCGCCCGGACGGACGGCGAGGCCTCGGACGTACGCTCCGAACTGCAGTCGCTGACAAGTGACTTCACGGCCCGTACGGCGCTGACCGCGACCTACGAAGGCCCCGCCACCCCGGTCCCGCTGCCCCACGCCACGGCTCGCCAGCTGCTGGGCATCACGGCGGAGGCCCTGGAGAACGCCCACCGCCACGCACGCGCGACGAGGGTCGACGTACGGGCGGAGACGACCCCCGACCACCGTCTGATCGTCACGATCCACGACGACGGCCGCGGCCTGCCCCCGGACACGACCGTCGAGGACCTGCACCGCACCGGCCACTTCGGCCTGCTCGGCATGACGGAACGCGCCGCTTCGATGGGCGCGCGCCTCCGGCTGACCGCCGACAAGGGCACCGAGGTGCGAGTGGAGGTGCCACTGACATGACGGAGACGACGGAGACGACGGAGACGAGAGGAGGCCCCCCGATGCCGCAGCACCCCTTCACGGAGTGCGCAGAACCTCCGCCCCCACCCCTGCGCATCCTGGTGGCCGACGACAACCCGGTGATCCGCGCGGGCCTGACGGCGGTCCTCTGCGCCGCGGACGGCCTCACCGTCGTCGCCGAGGCCGAGGACGGCCGCGCGGCCTACGAGGCGGCCCTGCGCCTGTGCCCCGACGTCATCCTCCTCGACGTCCGCATGCCCGGGGTCGACGGCATGGCGGCGCTGCCGCACCTGGTGCGCCTGGCCCCGGTCATGATGCTGACGTACAGCGACGAGACGGAGATCGTGCAGGAGGCCGTACGCCTGGGCGCCGGGGGCTACCTGGTCCACGGCGAGTTCACGACAGCACAGCTGACGCAGGCGGTACGGGACGTGGGCGGGGGGCGGCCGCACTTCACACCGACCGCGACGAACGCGTTGCTGGCACATATCAGAGGACATGCAACTGCACACGCAAAACCCGAACTGCGCGCTCTCCCAACACATTTTCCACCCAAAGGGCTTTCGCAACTGCAATCAACTGTGGGACAGTCGTCGAAGTCCCGGTTTCAACTGAGCGGCAGGGAGGCGGAGATCATGGACCTCATCGTGTCCGGCATGACCAACCAGCAGATCGCCGCCGTCTGTTTCATCAGCGAGAAGACGGTCAAGAACCACATCAACCGCATCTTCGCCAAGCTCCACACCACCACCCGCGCCCAGGCGACGGCCAAGTGGCTGGGGGTGTCATGAGGATGAACAGGGTGAACTGGGTCCGGATTTGGGTCCTGGGACCCTCGGCGGCTGGGTATGTTCCGCCGTACGGTGCAAGGATCGGAACCGAACCGGGAGGGGACCACCATGAGCGACCGGATGCTGAGGATGCTCGTCGCGCTGCAGCGCCGCGCCGACGACCGGGGGCAGACCGCGGTCGAGTATCTCGGGATCATCGCGGTGGTGGTGGCGATCGTGCTGGCCGTCACGGGTACCAGCATCGGCCAGACGATCCTCACCAAGATCACTGCGCAAATCAACAAGATCGTGTGATGCGTCTCCGCCGTTACGGCGACTCAGGGCAGGCCTTCCCCATCTACATCACGGTAGCGGGGGGCCTGCTCTTTCTCGCGTTCGCGTACCTCGCGGTCGGCCAGGCCGCGGTGAACCGGAACGGGGCCCAGACGGCCGCCGACGCGGCGGCGCTCGCCGAGGCCATGAACACGCGTGACGAGCTTGCGGACCAGTGGGTGCAGGACGTAAGCGACCCGACCAAGTGGCTGGACATCTTCGAGGGCAAGGTGAACGTCCCCCTCTCGTGCTGGCGCGCCCAGCAACTGGCGGCCCAGAACGAGGCGGAGGCACAGTGCCTGCCCGGACCTCCGCTGAGCTTCAAGGTCAAGGCCACGACGAAGAAGACCGTGGGCGACTCCGTCGTGCCCGGCACCGAGAGCCTGAAATCGACGGCGTACGCCACGGCCGTGATCAAGTCGCTCTGCACGTTCCCGCCTGCCGGTGACGACGGCGTCCTGCCCGAACTCACCTGCGAGGACGGCCGAACGTGGAAGCTGGACCCGACCGATCCGACGGGTCTGCCGGGCCCCGAAGACCTCTTCGACGTCTACCTGGCCGACTGACAAGCGAATCGACGAGCGAAGAAGGAGGCGGGAACGATGAGCATGCGGTTCACTGCGAAGGCCCGCAGGGGGGCGGTCGCGTTGATGGTCGCGACGGGCCTTGCGGTGGGGGTCGCCGGCTGCGGCGGCGGAGGCGACGACAAGGCGGACAAGCCCCAGGCGTCGGCCTCCGCGTCCAAGAGCGGCGGATCGAACCCGAGTGCTCAGGAGGGCGAGTCCCAGGCGCCGATCGCCGAACTCAGGGGGACGGACGGTCTGCTCCTACAGGTCACGTCCGCTCAGCGGGACTCGGGCGGGTTCGTCACGGTGAACGCCACCCTCAAGAACGACGGCGCCGCATCCGTCGTCATCCCCGCTCAGGTCAGCGGTGACGAAACGGAGATCACCCGGCACGGCTTCTCCTTCGGCGGGGCCACCCTGGTCGACTCCAAGGGCAAGAAGCGCTACTACGTCCTGCGCGACACGGACGGCCGGCCGCTCACCAGCATCGGCATCACCAACGTCGACGCCGGCCAGACCGTACCCGTCTTCATGCAGTTCCCCGCGCCCCCCGCCGACACCACCGAGGTCACCCTCCAACTCCCCACCTTCGCCAGCGGCACGATCCAGATCTCCGGGTGAGGCCGACGTGACCACACCACGCCTCCCGCTGACCCTGGGCGCCGCCGTGCTCCTCCTGGTCACGCATCTCCACGGCGCGACGGCCGCCCGTGCCGACGACGGTGACCCGAGCGTCCCGCCGGGCACCGAGCCCTCGGCCACCGCGCCCGTGAAGGTCGACCCGACGGACCCCGACCTCAAGCTCCCCGAAGGCGCCACCCTCGCCGATCCCAAAGTCCTGGACATCAAGTCGGTCGTGGAGGACCAGAGCGGTGACGAGCGCCGTGAGGACACCAACGCGGACGTGACGTTCGCCCTCCAGGCCGAGGTGCTGTTCAGCAAGGACAGCTCCAAGCTGAGCGCGGCGGCGAAGGCGCGGATCGATGTGATCGCGGAGGAGATCAGGAAGCAGAACGCCACCCAGGTCCGTGTCTTCGGCTTCACGGACAACCTGGGCTCCTCGGCCCACGGAGACGTCCTCTCCCGCCAGCGCGCCAACGCCGTACAGGGCGTCCTCGACCAGGACCTGAACGACCCGAACATCACCTTCGACGTCCGCGGCTACGGCGAGCAGTACCCGATCGCCGACAACTCCTCGGAGGAGGGCCGCAAGAAGAACCGCCGCGTGGAGGTGACGTTCCCGAGAACGGGAAGCTGAGCGAGGCCGGTGCCCCAGCGGCGGGGCGCGGTCAGACTTGCTCTCGGTAGGCGCCGGCCAGGGGGTACGCCTTGGTCACGGCGCCGGAACTTTGTGGTGAGACCTGGATGTGGGGCGGTGACCCCTATTCCACCTCGACCGTCACCCGCGTACCCACCGTCACGCCCCACCTCTCCAGGGCGCCCGCCTCCGCCTCCAGTACATGCCGCGACCGAAGACGGGGCAGTCCGAGTCGGCCGGGTCGCATCGTCCTGATGGCGATGACGCTCAGGTGACGGTCGAGGTAGGCGACGTCGATCGCCATCCGCATGCGGAAGGTGTGGATGCTGCTGGCGGGAGAGAGCAGGATCGCACCGTCGAGCGCATCGCGCCCCAACAGGCCCTTTGAGCGGGCGCGATAGGACGTGGCGATCTCCAGCGGGACCATGGCCGGTTCCTCGCTGCCTCGGATGACCAACGTTCCTCGCCCGTCCCGCCAGCGCCTCATGGCCTGCCTCTCGCTTGTCTCCCAGCGGCTCCCCGAAGCGACCGTATCCGCAACACGGACGAGTGATGCTTGCGGCAGTGCTCAAGTACGCAACATGGCCCGGAATTTCGCCTCAGAACCGGCGTACCGGCCCGGTCGGTCGCCCCCGGCCCACCAGGTCCGTACCCAGTGGCGCCCACGTCCCGTGGATATCGTCGTGAGGATCAAGAGACCTCTGGCCCCACCTGGAGTCCGCAAGTGCATCGCCCTGCCCGGTTCCTTCACCGTAACGAGGCATCCGCATGGCTGAGCGGCTGAAGGTCGACGGTACGGAACTCGACAAGTTCTTCAGGGACTTGAAGAGAGCACAGGAGTCGTTCACCGCTCTGCAGAAGGTATTGCACGACCCGGGCGTCAACGGCCTGGGCACGGACGACCTGGACAAGGCCTGTGACCGGTTCCAGGGGGACTGGCACTACGGGGCCAAGGAGATCGCCGGGCAGATCGGGGAGCTCACGGACATCACGAAGAAAGCCAGGGACGACTTTCATGAGGTGGACGTGGCTTTGGAGAAGGCGTTGGAAAAGGCGAGGCGGAAGAGCGGCAACAAGTGACGGTCACGAATCCCTACCCGCATCTCGGCTTCAACCCTGCTCCCGGCAGCACGGATCTGGTGCACGACATCCACCGCAGGCTCTCCGGCTGCGCGAAGGAGATGGAGAAGGCGCACTCCAAGGTCACCAAGCTGATGAACGGCAGCTACTGGGAGGGCGACGCGGCCGTCGCGTTCCGCGAGCAACTGGAGGGCGGCCCGCTGCCGCTCAACCTGAAGAACGGCGCCCACTCCGTCGACAAGGCAGCGAAGCAGCTGGACCTGTGGGCCGGGGAGCTGGCGGAGTTCCAGCGGCGCGCGAAGAAACTCGACGGTGAGGCCAAGGATGCCCGCGAGGCGCTGCGGCGTGCTCAGGGCCACGCGGACGAGGCGAAGAGAACCTCGGAGACCACGGGCAAGGACAGGGCGCAGGGTGATGCCGGCGCAGCTCTGGACAAGGCGAACAGCAGGGTCACGGCGGCGCAGGACGACCTGGACCACGTACTGAAGCGGGCCCGATCCCTTGCGGGCGAACACGAGGACGTCGCCCGCAAGCGGGCCCGGCACATCGGCGACGCCACGCACAAGCTGGCGCCGCACGAGCCGAACGCGTGGGACAAGTTCACGGACTGGCTGGGTGACAACCTCCCGGACATTCTCAGCGCGTGCGCTGCTGTGCTGGGCGTGATCGCACTGCTGGGCCTCACGGTCATCGCCCCGTGGATGCTGTTCCTGGCGGCCGGACTGCTCAGCGGAATGGCCTTCGGCCTGCGCGTCAGCGACCCCGAGGTCCTGGCGTCCCTGGAGGACGGCTTCACGAAGGGCGAGCTGGATGTCGACTTCTGGGGCAACCTGCTGGGGGTCGCGGGGGACTTTCTGGGGATGCTGCCGGGGCTGGGGGCGGTGGCCAAGGGAGCCATGAAGGCCCCCGAGCTGTTGTCTGCGACCGCTGCGGCGGTCGGCGAGGCAGACGAGGTGTTGACCCTTGGACAGAAGATCGCCAGGGCTGGGGTCAGGATGGGGACCTCGATCAAGACGGTGGGCGTTTCGATCAAAACAGAGGCTGTCGTGGCCGAGGGCGCCGTGAACGTCCTGTCGCATCCGAGGGTGTTTGGCGGACGACTGGCCCCGGTTGTCGAGAAGATCGACAAGCCGGCGACGATCCTGGGGGCCGGGACGGCCGTCTACGGCGTGACAAGCAGCTTTGTCGACAACCTGGACAATGACGCTGCCAAGACGGTCACGAGCCTCCTGGACGGACCCAGAACCCTGGGCGTCGATGTTCCGGCGACCATGGGTGCCCTCCACTTCCTGCTTCGCGGCGCAGGTGAAGCGTCATGAGCGGTGCTTCCTACGTGATTGATGACTCGGCGCGGAGTGAGGAGGCCGAAGTCTGGTTCGCCTTGCCTCCGGGATTTGTCCCACTTCCGCTCCAGGAGCTGACGATGGCCGGCCACGATCCGGCGCAAGCGACAGGCCCGTTGACGGCTCTCGGTCCGGTTCTCCGACTGGCCCAGCTGCTCCTGGAAGCCGGGACGGTGCACTGTTGCCTTGGTCTGCATTCCGACGACGAGGACGGCGGCGGACCGCTGCTGTCCTTCTTCACGCTCGCCTGGCGCGGTACCGGCTGGACCCCGCGTAGCGTCCTCGCGGCCCGTGCTGCCTCTGGAGCGGAGAATGCGGAACACATCGCGACTCTGGACCTGCCCTGCGGTCCGGCTTCGCTCGTGGAGACGCGTCTGGCAGCGCCCCCGGAGTTGGGCCTCGCTGTCCCGTGCGAACTACTCCAGGTCACGGTCTACGTTCCGTGCCTCGACGGCCAACGCATTGCAATCCTCTCGCTGGCTACGACGAATGTAGAGAAGGCAAGCCACTACCGTGCCCTGCTCACGGACATCGCCGGTACGGTCAGTTTCGAAAATCCGCTTCCGGATGTATCCAGTGGCGTACCCGACAAGGACTGAGATGCCCCCCACGCACCACCCCACGGCCTGGGATGATCCCGCGACTCGCCGTGCCTGGGTAAAGTTGGTCACTTGCGCGTTCTTGTGTCAGATCTTGTGGCCGGCCGCCTGGCTGGGCTTGCTGGCCTGGTATGTGGTCATGTCGATCACCTGGACGTTGTGGCTCTTCTTCGTCCCTCTGCTCTACTCGTTCTACCGGGCGTTCCTCCAACCGGCTTATATCTCATGGGCCTTCCACACACGACGGCTGCTGCGTGCCTATCCCTGGCAGGTGTTCGAGGAGCCCGAGAGCGGCATCGGAAAGATTCCCGGAGCCACTGCCGGGGATGTCTGGCTGAGCTTTCCCAATCCCGAGCGTCCCGGCGAAATGCTGGCGCTGATTCTGAAGGTGCACATTCGGTCCATGTGGTGGAGACGGCGTCTCGGGCGTGGCTACAACGCCGAAAAGACGGCGCAGGCCAAGGAGGTGTGGTTCGCGGGTGATCCCCGTTTTGCCGCCGTCATCGCGGTTCCCGGACCCCGTCGCCTGTACGTGATCCACCAGCGCCCGACGGACAAGCGTGGCTTCGCCGATCCCGGTGGAGCCAGCCCCGCCGCCCTCGAACGCGCCCGCCGCGCAGGAGTACGTCTACCGGACCCTCAGTCGGCGATGCAGTGAGGCGTGTCTTCGGTCAATGCAGTTGTGGCTCCCCCGGCTCTCGGTTAGGAAAGTCCCATGACCACACTCGGCGCCGTATTCCGCCCCCAGCTGCCCCCCGAGCGACTCCGTGCCGTGGTTCGGCTTGCGGATGAGGTCGGGCTGGAGGAGCTGTGGCTGTGGGAGGACTGTTTCCGGGAGGGTGGGATCTCCACCGCCGCCGCTGCTCTCGCCTGGTCGGAGCGGGTGCGGATCGGGGTCGGGCTGTTGCCCGTGCCGTTGCGGAACGTCGCCATCACCGCGATGGAGGCCGCCGCGCTGCACCGGATGTTCCCGGGGCGCGCGATCCTCGGCGTCGGCCACGGTGTGCAGGACTGGATGGGCCAGGTCGGCGCCCGCGCCGAGTCCCCGCTGACCCTGCTGCGGGAGCATCTCGGCGCCCTGCGCGCGCTGTTGCGCGGGGAGCGGCTCACCGTCGCCGGGCGGTACGTCCGGCTCGACGACGTCGCGCTCGACTGGCCGCCCGCCGGGCCCGTCCAGATCCTCGCCGGAGCCGAAGGCCCCCGCACCCTCCGCCTCACCGGCGAGGCCGCCGACGGGACGATTCTCACCGCCGCCACCCCGCCCGACGGCGTCCGCCGGGCCCGGCGGCTCATCGAGGAGGGGCGGGCGGCCGCCGGTCGGGGCGCGGACGAGCCGCACCAGGTCGTCGTCTATCTCCTCACCGCCACCGGGGCCGACGCGGCCGCCCGGCTCCGGGCCGAACTCGCCGCCGAGGGCCTGGGGTCGGTCCCCGAGCTCGGCGTCGCCGGAGACGCGGGCGCCGTCGCCAAAGCGGTGCAACGGCTCACGGAGGCCGGCGCGGACACCGTCATCCTCCAGCCGACGGGGGACGAACCCGACCCCGAGGGCTTCGTACGGTTCACCGCCGAGGAGGTCCGGCCGCTCGTGCCGTGAGCGGTCCGGCGGTCGTGTCCGCCGGACCGCCCGGTCAGTCGGTGTCCGTGGGAGCTGTCCGCCGGTAGTCGCCCGTCGTCCCGTCGACCAGCTCCCGCAGGATGTCGATGTGCCCGGCGTGCCGGGCGGTCTCCTCGATCATGTGGACCAGCACCCAGCGCAGGGAGACCGTCTGGTCCCGCCAGTCCGGCCGGCCCAGCGTGTCCAGGGGCCGCGCGGTGATCATCGCGTCGGACGCGGCGCGCGCACGGCCGTAGAAGTCGATGATCTGCTGGGTCGTCTCGCCGGGGCCGACCGACATGTCCTCGTCCGTGTACGGGTCGAACCACAGGGGCTCGGTCTCGCCGCCGAAGCTCGACACGAACCAGCCGTACTCCACGGACGCCAGGTGCTTCACCAGCCCCAGCAGGTTCGTCCCGGACGGGGTCATCGGGCGGCGCAGCTGTTCGTCGTCGAGGCCCTCCAGCTTCCACAGCACGGCGTCCCGGTGCCGGTCCAGGCTCGCGCGCAGGATGTCCTTCTCGCCGGCGGTGTACGTGTCATCGGTCGTCATGGTGGGCGAAATTAGCAGCGGGCACTGACAATCCGTTGGGATCATGCGGGCCATGGCAGAGCACACGCACCGCACCTTCGGGACCTTCGAGTCCTTCGAGGACCTCGTCGCCGAGGGGGCCGCCGTGCCGACGGAGGGCTGGGACTTCTCCTGGTTCGAGGGCCGGGCCACCGAGGCGCGCCCCTCCTGGGGCTATGCCCGCGCCGCCGGCGGACGGCTGGCCCGCGCGACCGCCGCCCTCGACATCCAGACCGGCGGCGGCGAGGTACTCGCCTTCGCCCTCGACACGGCGGCCCGGGACCGTTCCGCCCGAACCGCCCCTGGCCCCACCCCCGCCCAGCCGTCGCAGTCGGTCGCCGCCACCGAGGGCTGGCCGCCGAACGTTCGTCGGGCGAGCGCCCTGCTGCGTGCGCGCGGTGTCGTGGTCGTCGCCTCGCCCGACGACGCCCCGCTGCCGTTCGCCGACGAGACCTTCGACCTGGTCCTCAGCCGGCACCCGGTGCGGGCCCACTGGTCCGAGATCGCGCGCGTGCTGCGCCCCGGCGGCACCTACTTCGCCCAGCACGTCGGACCCGCCAGCGTCTTCGAGCTGGTGGAGTACTTCCTCGGGCCGCAGCCGGAGGCGGTCCGCGGCGGGCGCCACCCCGACCGGGAGCGCGCCGGGGCGGAGGCGGCCGGGCTGGAGGTCGTGGACCTGCGGGCCGAACGGCTGCGGATGGAGTTCTACGACATCGCCGCCGTCGTGCACTTCCTGCGGAAGGTCGTATGGATGGTCCCCGGCTTCACGGTCGAGGAGTACGAGCCCCGACTCCGCGCCCTGCACCGGCGGATCGAGGCGGAAGGACCCTTCGTCGCCCACAGCACCCGGCACCTCTTCGACGCCCGCAAGCCGGAGCGGCGGACGTGATCCACCGGCCTTGGAATGCCAGGTGCCCGAGAATGGCCAAGAACTGCCGTTCGATCCCTCGGACGCCCAGCCGGTACCGGGCGTACCGCAGCGATCATCATGGTGCATGTCATGACACTGCAGACCCAATAAGGTCAATCTGCACCCTTGGTCATTGATCTACGCATAAGTGAACATCCGGCCTCTCTGTTCACCTCTCATTTCCACAGAGTTTTCACATCGTTACCCCCAGCGCCCCGTATCCACCTGTCGGCTCACGTAAGTTCAGACCAAGGTAATTCGCGTGAGCAAATCTGCGCGGGCGGCACCGCGCCGCGGAGGGGGCTGCGCGGTGCCGTAATGCCCCACTGGCTCCCGTCAAGGCGCCGTTCGCAGCCGGGGTAGCCCATCGGGGGGACGGGTGAACAACTCGCCGAGGCATCCCCAAGACGGCCCAAACCCTCTTGATCTCCCTGAATGCGACCAGTTTTCCTGGGATTCCGCTGCGAATCGGCCAATCGAGGCCCTTGAATCCAGCGTTCTAGGCCCGTCGAGGCGTTGTCGGGCGACTCCGGAGAGTAGTTGTGGCACGCCGATGCACGCAGCATCACTTACAAAGGGTTATGGTGGAAACCCCCCCTCGGGCCGGTCCGTCTCCCCCCCACGGACCGGCCCGTTTTTTTGCCCGGGGACCGGCCCGCTCTTCCGCCCGCGGCCGTCCCCGCCTCCGCCCGCGGCTGTCCCCGCCTCTCCCCACCGCCGTCCCCGCCTCTCCCCGCGGCCGTCCCCGCCGCCGCCCACCGCCGCCCCGCCCATGGCCGCCCCTGTTTTTTCACCCACTTTTCAAGCGTCCTCGCCCCTGGCGCCCCGAAGGGGCTCGGTGGACCGTGCGACCAGCCCCGACGCACCCGCACTCGCCGGACCGCACAGGCCCCCCACCCCCTTTGGGCGCCCTCCCCACCGCGCCCCCCTCAACTCCCGGAGGGGTAGGCTTCGGCCCGCGGAACCCCGCAGCGAGACACGAGGGGCGGACTCAAGTGAACCTGCGCGACAAGCTGCGCGGCCTGCTCGTCAGGCTCTACGCACGCCGGGTGGAAGGTCACCTGGACCACGCTCAGGTGCCCAAGCACATCGGCGTCATCATGGACGGCAACCGCCGCTGGGCGAAGGCCGCCGGATCCAGCACCGTGCACGGCCACCGGGCCGGCGCCGAGAAGATCGAGGAATTCCTCGGCTGGTGCTCCGAGACCGATGTCGAGGTCGTCACCCTCTGGCTGCTGTCCACGGACAACTTCGACCGCGCCAAAGAGGAGCTGGTCCCCCTCCTCGGCATCATCGAGGACGTCGTCCGCACCCTCGCCGCCGACGGCCGCTGGCGGGTCCACCATGTCGGCACCCCCGACCTCCTGCCCTCCCCGATGCAGAACGTGCTCAAGGAGGCCGAGGAGGCCACCGCGCACGTCGAGGGAATACTGGTGAACGTCGCCATCGGCTACGGCGGCCGCCAGGAGATCGCCGACGCCGTCCGCTCGATGATTCTGGACGCCAACGACAAGGGCGTCGCGATGGACGACCTCGCCGACTCCGTCACCGTCGACATGATCGGCCGTCACCTCTACACCGGCGCCCAGCCCGACCCGGACCTGGTGATCCGTACCAGCGGGGAGCAGCGGCTGTCCGGATTCATGCTCTGGCAGACCGCGCACGCCGAGTACTACTTCTGCGAGGTCTTCTGGCCCGCGTTCCGCAAGGTCGACTTCCTGCGCGCCCTGCGTGACTACGCGGCCCGCCACCGCCGCTACGGCGGGTGACGTGATCGTGACGGCGGACGCCAACACGGCATACGCCCCCTGTCACCGTCGCCACGCTGGATGACTTCCTCGCTACGGTGGATGACCCCACCGCACCCGTGAGGCGTAAATCACCCATTTCAGGGCGCCAGTAACACGGAGTTCACCTGCGCGTCGTTGCAGACCGTGGCATGGCGGCGCATGTTCGAGGGCATAAGGCAAGCAGGTCGATGCCCGAACCACGGGCATCGGATCTCAGCGGGCGACTCGGGGTCGTCCGCCCGGGAGGCCCTTTGCACCAGCCCGACCGTGCGGTCACGGCACGGAAGAAGCAGCGGGGGGCCGGTTTTCGGCCCGTGCAGGGTGGCCGTCAACCGGTCCAGCTCCTCTTCGTCGCTCCCCGACCTCATCCGAGGGGGTACGTCCTTCCGTGGTGACCAGCACAACGCGCCGCAAGTCCGACCGGCGCACCTATGTTCTCGACACCAGCGTCCTGCTGGCCGACCCGAACGCCATGGCCCGCTTCGACGAGCACGAGGTCGTGCTCCCGATCGTCGTGGTCACGGAACTGGAGGCCAAACGGCACCATCCCGAACTCGGCTACTTCGCCCGGCAGGCCCTGCGCCTGCTCGACGACTACCGGGTCCGGCACGGCCGTCTGGACGCCCCGATCCCGATCGGGGACCTCGGCGGCACGATCCGTGTCGAGCTCAACCACTCGGACCCCAGCGTCCTGCCCAGCGGCTACCGCCTGGGGGACAACGACTCCCGCATCCTCGCGGTCGCCCGCAACCTGCAGGCCGAGGGGTACGACGTCACCGTCGTCTCGAAGGACCTCCCGCTCAGGATCAAGGCCTCGTCGGTCGGTCTGCTGGCCGAGGAGTACCGCGCCGAGCTCGCCATCACGGGCGCTTCCGGCTGGACCGGAATGTCCGAACTGACGCTCCCCGGCGAACAGGTGGACATCCTCTTCGAGGAAGGGCACGTGTACGTCCCGGAGGTCTCCGACCTCCCCGTGCACACTGGCCTGACCATCCAGTCCGAGCGCGGCAAGGCACTCGGCCGGGTGACGGCCGAGGGCAACGTCCGTGTGGTACGCGGCGATCGGGAGGCGTTCGGCATCAAGGGCCGCAGCGCCGAGCAGCGCATCGCGCTCGATCTGCTGCTCGACCCGGACGTCGGGATCGTGTCGATGGGCGGCCGGGCCGGCACCGGCAAGTCGGCGCTGGCGCTGTGCGCGGGTCTGGAGGCGGTCCTGGAGCGCCGCCAGCACAAGAAGGTGATGGTCTTCCGTCCGCTGTACGCGGTCGGCGGGCAGGAGCTGGGCTATCTGCCCGGCTCCGAGTCGGAGAAGATGAGCCCCTGGGCGCAGGCGGTCTTCGACACCCTCTCGGCGGTCACCAGCCGCGAGGTCATCGAGGAGGTCACCGCGCGCGGGATGCTGGAGGTGCTGCCGCTCACCCACATCCGCGGCCGCTCCCTGCACGACGCGTTCGTGATCGTCGACGAGGCCCAGTCACTGGAACGGAACGTCCTGTTGACCGTTCTGTCCCGGATCGGCGCGAATTCACGGGTGGTGCTGACCCATGACGTGGCCCAGCGGGACAACCTCAGGGTCGGTCGTTACGACGGTGTGGTCGCCGTGGTGGAGAAGCTGAAGGGTCACCCGCTCTTCGCGCATGTCACCCTCACTCGGTCCGAGAGGTCCCAGATTGCCGCGCTTGTGACCGAAATGCTGGAGGACGGACACATCTGATCCATCTGATCCCTGTGTCCAACTTGGGCTGATTACCCATCCGTTGGCGCCGTCCGGCAAAGACGTTGAGCCTAGCCGGGCGGCGCCTTCGTGCGTGCGGCTTTCCTGAAATCCCCTGGGGGAAACGGGATGTGAGCTTTCACACGCAACTCGGAATTGCCACCCGGCGTCGGGGTACGGCAGAGTCTCACTCCTGTCAGGCCCCGCATACGACACACCTGTACCCCCAGCGGTACGGCAACACGGAAGCATCACAGCTAATTCCATAGCGACGTCGTATGCCGCCCGAACGCCACACGGCACTCCCCGGCGGGGAGCTGCCCATCGGGCCCGCGCCTCCCGTGACCCCGCAGTTGGGAGGCCAGTGTCAGGGGAACGATTGCGTCCGCCAGGGTCACCGAAGCGGGCGATGCTGGAAGGAAACCGTGTGAGCCGGATTTCGGTCCGGGGATTCGCAGTGGCCTCGGCCACCGCGGTCACCGCCGTCGGAAGCGTTGTCGGTGTTGCCTCGGGCAGCGTCGCACAGCCGAACGACGCTGAGGCGACGGCAGCCGACACCACGCTGCTTGCGGACATCCCCGCGGGTCAGCAGGCAACGGTGCAGACCGCGTCCCTGACGCAGCAGGCCGACGCCGTGGCCATCCAGGCCGACGCGACCGCCAAGAAGGACGCCGAGCAGGCGGCCCGGGTGGCGGCCGCCAAGACCGCGACCGCCAAGAAGGTCGAGGCCGAGCAGGCGGCGAAGGAGGCCAAGGAGCGCGCCGAGGCGAAGGAAGCGGCCAGCCGTTCCACCGCCAGCTTCCCGGTCCAGAGCTCGTACAGCGTGGCGCAGATCCAGGCGATGGCGCAGTCGATGGTGGCCAGCGGCCAGTACCAGTGCTTCAGCAACATCGTGAGCCACGAGTCCGGCTGGAACTACCAGGCGGTCAACGCCTCCTCCGGTGCCTACGGTCTCTTCCAGGCCCTGCCCGGCTCCAAGATGTCCTCCGTGGGCGCCGACTGGCAGACCAACCCGGCCACCCAGATCAAGTGGGGCCTCAACTACATGAACTCCCGGTACGGCAGCCCCTGTGAGGCCTGGTCGTTCTGGCAGGCGAACAACTGGTACTAGAGGCCGCTCGGCTTCTCTCAACCTTCGACAGCCCCTCCCCGTCCTAGGGGGAGGGGCTGTCGCCCTGTACGGTCGGACCGAACGACTCCCGGGGGGAGTGGTGAGGAGCACCCGGAGACGCGGGGGAAGAGAGCGGATCATGTCGCGAGTGCCGGAGTGGCTCGGCAGGCTCGGCGCCGGACTGAGCGAGATGGGCGAGCGGTTGGACGAGCGCCGGGCCGAGGTGGAGCGTGAGCACACCGAACCGGAGCCGCCCGCACTGCCCGCACAGGCCCCCGCTCCCGAGCCCGCGCCGGCGGCCCCCGCCACCGCCGCCGCTCCCAGGCCCGTCCGGAAGCCCGCACCGCGTCCCGACCCCGTGACGGCCATCCCCTGGGGCGTACGGGTCGCCGCCGAGGCCGGCTGGCGGCTGCTGGTGCTGGCCGGCACCGTCTGGATCCTGATGCGGGTCATCAGCGCCGTACAACTCGTGGTGTTCGCCTTCGTCATCGCGCTGCTCATCACCGCCCTGCTCCAGCCCGCGGTCGCCTGGCTGTGCCGCTCCGGCATGCCCCGCGGCCCGGCCACCGCGCTCACCGCCATCTCCGGCTTCGTGGTGATAGGCCTGATGGGCTGGTTCGTGACCTGGCAGGTCATGGAGAACATCGACACGCTCTCCGACCAGGTCCAGAACGGCATCGACGACCTGCGCAACTGGCTGCTGAAGAGCCCCTTCCACGTCACCGACAAGCAGATCAACCAGATCGCCAAGAACCTCCGCGAGGCGATCGGTGCCAACACCGACCAGATCACCTCGTTCGGCCTGGAAGGCGTCCAGGTCGTCGTGGAGGCCCTGACCGGCATCCTGCTGGTCTTCTTCTCCACGCTCTTCCTGCTCTACGACGGTGCGCGCATCTGGCAGTGGTTCCTGAAGCTCGTGCCCGGCGCGGCCCGCGAGGGCGTGGCCGGCGCCGGCCCGCGCGCCTGGCGCACACTCACCGCCTACGTCCGCGGCACGGTCCTGGTCGCCCTCATCGACGCCATCTTCATCGGCCTGGGCATCTACTTCCTGGACGTCCCCATGGCCGTCCCGCTCGCCGTCTTCATCTTCCTGTTCTCCTTCATCCCGCTGGTCGGCGCGGTTGCCTCGGGCGCCCTGGCGGTGGTGGTCGCGCTCGTCACCCAGGGCGTCTTCGCGGCCGTCATGACCCTCGCCGTGGTCCTCGCGGTCCAGCAGATCGAGGGCCACATCCTGCAGCCGTTCATCCTCGGCCGCGCGGTCCGCGTCCACCCGCTGGCGGTGGTCCTCACGGTCGCGGCCGGCGGCTTGGTCGCGGGCATCGGCGGCGCGGTGGTGGCCGTACCGCTGGTGGCGGTGACGAACACGGTGGTCAGCTATCTGCACCAGTACTCGAACGAGAGATACGCGGACGAGGAGGAGCCCGACGACGGCGCTCCGCCACCCACCTCAGCCCCTCCGGCGTTTGAGGACGAGGCCGTTCAGGCCGAAGCGACGTCCGGGGGCGCGGCCCCCAGGAACGCGGAAGACCCCGCCCGCTGAGAGCGGGGCGGGGTCCACGGGCCGACGGCGCTTACTCGAACTCGGCCAGCACGGCTTCCGCTTCCAGCGTCACGCCCACCGCCTGAACCACCGACGCGATCTTGAACGCCTCCTGGATCACCTCACGGTCGACCCCGGCCTTGCGCAGCACCTGCTCGTGCGAGTCCAGGCACATCCCGCAGCCGTTGATCGCGGACACCGCGAACGACCACAGCTCGAAGTCGACCTTGTCGACACCGGGGCTGCCGATGACGTTCATCCGCAGCCCCGCGCGCAGGGTGCCGTACTCGTGGTCGGAGAGCAGATGGCGGGTGCGGTAGAAGACGTTGTTCATCGCCATCACCGCGGCCGCGGACTTCGCGGCCCGGTACGCCTCCGGCGACAGGTTCGCCTTCGCCTCGGGCGCCAGCTCGCGCAGCACGACCGGGGAGCGGGAGGCGATGGCGGTCGCCAGGACCGTGCCCCACACGAGGAGCAGACCGCCAGCCTGCTGGGCGGGCTGACCGCCGGCCGCCTCGACCTGCTGCTGCTCGCCGTCCCCCTGGGCATCCCCGGTGTCGTCGAACTCCCGCTGTACGACGAGCACTTCGTGCTCGTCACCCCGCTCGGCCATCCGCTGGGCGGCCAAGCCGGTATTCCGCGCGAGTCGCTCAAGGAACTCACTCTGCTGCTCCTCGACGAGGGGCACTGTCTGCGCGACCAGGCCCTGGACATCTGCCGGGAGGCGGGCCGGGGAATCAAAGGGGCGGGGCGAAGCCCCTCGGCCGAGGGCGGTGGCGGGCGACGGGAGGGTGCGCCGGTGACCACCACGGCCGCCGGACTGGCGACCCTCGTCCAGCTGGTGGCCGGCGGGCTCGGCTGCACCCTGCTGCCGCACACCGCCGTCAGGGTCGAGACCAGCCGCAGCGACCGGCTCCTCACCGGCTCCTTCGCCGAGCCCGCCCCGAGCCGCCGGATCGCCCTGGCGATGCGCGCCGGGGCAGCGCGCGGCACCGAGTACCGGGAGCCGGCGGCCGCGTTGCGCGAGGCGCTGCGGCCGCTGCCCGTCCGGGTACTCGGCGCCGACTCGTAGACCCCTACTCCGTACGCAGCCCGTCCGGGCGCATCAGGCGCAGCAGCGGCGGCAGGCTCAGCAGCGTCACGGCCAGCACGACCGCCGCGCCGAAGCCGGTCATCGCCAGCACCCCCGGCCAGTCCACCCGCACCGTGGAGCCGACCATCTTCAGCAGCACCGTGCCCAGGGCCAGCCCCACCACGCCGGCCAGCAGCAGGCCGAGCCCGACCGGGATCGCCGTCTGCCACAGCACCGACAGGCTCAGGGTGCGCCGCCGGGTGCCGAAGGCGACCAGCGCCGACAGCAGCTTCCTGCGCTCGCGCAGCTGCTCCAGCTGGCCGACCAGCAGGCTCGCGCCGATCAGCGCCAGTACCGCGGCGGCGCCGACGAACAACCCGGTGCGGATCGAGTCGAACTGGCCGTCCCGCTCGACCGAGGTCAGCGTCTCCGCGTGCATCAGCGGGTCGATCCGGACTGCCGTGTTGACCACGTACTCGTTGGCGTCGCGCACCGCGGAGTCGATGGACAGATAGACCACGCCCTGCACCGCCGTGCTGGCACCGTCCGGCAGCGCGCCCGGGGTGAGCAGGAAACCGCCGCGCTTGTAGCCGGTGGGGTCCTCGCGGGTCGTCGCCTGCTTCAGCCCCGCCGGTACCGTCCAGCGGCTCGGGGAGCCCTGGTCGTCGCCGGTGTAGGAGGGGTTGAGGTAGAGCGTCCGGTCGTGCTTCTTCACGGTCGTCAGCAGCTTGGTCGTCTCGGACTCGGAGTCGGAGCCCTTCACCACGAAGGCGTCGCCGTCGTGGCAGGACGGCAAGGTCGCGAACTCGCGCAGCGAGGCGCAACTTCCCACGCTCACCTGGTCGGTCTGGCGCGGGTCCTTCTTCAGGTCGCCGACCTGGCCGTCGGCGATCGAGACCACCTTCCGCACACCCTTGGTGCCGGTCATGGCCCGGGCGACCTCGGGCACCGGGACGCCGTCCGGTACCTGGACCGACATCTGCGCGCGGTCGAGGTCGTTGGTGGTCCGCTTGGTGTAGTCCGCCTGGACACCGGCGAAGACCATCTGCAGCGCGATCGCGCCGGCCACCGCCACCGCGATGCCGTTGACCATGCGGGCCGCCGAACCACTGCTCAACTGCAGCCGCCGGACGGCCAGTTGCCAGGCCACCGCACCCCGGCCGAGCCGGCCGACGACCGTCTCCACGACCCACGGCAGCAGCGCCGTGACGCCGACCAGCAGGAGCAGGACGCCGCCGGTGACCAGGTACTCGTTGAAGTTGCCGCCTCCGCGGCCCTGCCCGACCATCGGGTAGAGCGCCGCCAGACCGGCCACCGGGAGCAGCAGCCGCCACCACAGCCGGCGGCGGGCGGGCTTCGCCGTCCGCACCACGCCGAGCGGCTCGATGACCACCCCGCGCAGCGCGAACAGGGTCACCAGCACGGCCGCCGCCGGGACGGCGACCGCCACCAGCGCGGCCAGCGCGGGGGAGGGGTTGAGATAGCTCGGGAACACGCTGGTGCCGAACACCTCCGCGGTGCCCGCGAGCTGACGGCCGGCCAGGAAGAAGCCGACGCCGAAGACCAGGCCGAGCAGCGCGCCCGCCATCGCCTCGCCGGCCGCGATCCGCCGTACCATCCGGCCGTCGGAGCCGACCAGCCGCAGCGCGGCCAGCCGCCGGTCGCGGCGCTCGCCGCCGAAGCGGACGGCGGCCGCGACGAACACGGCGACCGGCATCAGCAGCACCACGAACACCACGAGGACGAGCAGGGTGAGGACCGGGTCGGTCTCCTCGTCCGGCGACCTGGGGCTGCCGAAGTGGTCGATCCGGGCCACGTTCGGCGGGTCGATGTGGTCGGCGAGGGTGTCGGAGCCCGCGTAGTAGGCGAGTTCCTGCGAGCCGGTGAGCCCGCTCTCCGCGATGGTGGCGGTGATCCGGTACGGCAGCCGGGCGCGCAGCAGCGCTCCGTCGGGGGAGTCCAGCAGCCGCTTCAGCGCGGGCGAGACGGCCATCTCGCCGGGCGCCGGGTACGTGGTGAGCCCGGGCGGCACCGGCGCCTTCGCGCCCTCCCGCTGGATCATCCGGCCGCGGATGTCGGCGCCGCGGTAGGGGGTCTCGATGTCCGCGATGACGAACGTCTTCTCGCCGGCCTTCTTGTGGTCGAAGGCGTACGTGTAGTCCGCCCGTGCCACATCGCGCTGGTGGCGCACGGCCAGCGCGCTCGGGAGGGCCGTGGTGAGCAGCAGCAGCGCCACCCCCAGACCCACGCCGACGGCCGTCAGCGTGGCCCGGAACCAGCCCTCGCGTCCGCCTCCGAAGGCGAACCGGACCCCCATGGCCAGATCCCTGCACCACTGCCTGACGTTCATACCACCCGCTCCATGTCCCGGGACTTGCCGTCGCGTACGACGATCTCGCGGTCCGAGTAGGCGGCCACCCGGGCCTCGTGCGTGACGAGCACGACGGCCGCGTTGGTGGAGCGGGCCGCGTCCGTCAGCAGCTCCATCACACGCTCGCCGTTGAGGGAGTCCAGTGCGCCGGTCGGCTCGTCCGCGAACAGCACCCGGGGGCTGGTCACCAGCGCCCTCGCCACCGCGACCCGCTGCCCCTGGCCGCCGGAGACCTCACCGGGCCGCTTGCGGCTCAGGCCGTCGACCTCCAGCTTCTCCATCCAGCCCAGCGCGGCCTTCTCGGCCTCCTTGCGGGAAGTGCCGTTCAGCCGCAGCGGCAGCGCGACGTTCTCCACACAGGTCAGCTCCGGCACCAGCTGGCCGAACTGGAAGACGAAACCGAACTCGCTGCGGCGCAGGGCGCTGCGCTCGGTGTCGCTCATGGTGGCCATCTCGCGCCCGGCGTAGACGATCGAGCCCGAGTCGGGCGGCACGATCCCGGCGAGACAGTGCAGCAGGGTCGACTTGCCGGAGCCGGACGGGCCCATCACGGCGACGACCTCGCCCGGGTGTATCGAGAACCCGGCCCCGTCGAGGGCGAGTGTGGGGCCGTAGGCCTTGCGCAGCCCCTCGGCCGCGAGCAGCGAACCAGCGGGAGCGGTCACTTGGTCACCTCCGTGCGGAGCTTGTCGAGACGGGCGGCGGTCAGTTCCAGCCATCGCAGGTCGGCCTCCAGGTGGAACAGGGCGTGGTCGCAGACGAGCTGGTCCGCGAGGTCGCCATGGCGCTTGCGGTCGGTGAGGATCCGCATGCTGCGCAGATGCTCGGAGCGCTGACTGTCGAGGACGTCGCCGGCGTTGCGGTGCGTCAGCAGGGAGAGCACGACCTTGGTGTACAGGGTCGACTGGAGGTACTCCTCCGGCTTCTCGGGGGTCGCCAGCCACTTCTCGACGTCGGTGACGCCGGCGTCGGTGATGGCGTACCGCTTGCGCTCGGGCCCGCCGCCGGCCTCGATGCCGTCGACTTCCACGAGCCCGTTCTTCAGCAGGCGGGACATCGTCGAATAGACCTGGCCGTAGTGCAGCGGCCGGTCGTGACCGAACTTCTCGTCGAAGGCCCGCTTCAGGTCGTAGCCGTGGCGCGGGCCGGACTCCAGGAGTCCCAGGAGGGTGTGACCGATGGACATGGCAGCACTCTACACACGGTGTATACGCGGCATGTATACGCACGGTGTGTAGATCATGGCGGGGTGTGGGAACGCGCACGTGGGAGCCGATTGTCACGGTTGTGCGACAGCGCGATGCCACAGCGCGCGAGCCCGTCTCGTCGCCGCTCCGGCTGGCTGGATCTGCTGAAGCGGCTGGAGGCCGAGGGCGTGGTGATGGACGCGCTCGACGCGCTGTCGGTCGGGGCGGCGGTGGCCGAGAACCGCCCCGAGTCGTCAGGCGGGCTGGACGGTGATGGTGCAGAGACGCTTGGTGGCCCGGGTCAGGGCTACGTACAAGTCCCTTTCCCCACCGGGGCGGACCGTGATGATCTCCTCGGGGTTCATGACGACGACCCCGTCGAATTCCAGGCCGCGTGCTTCGGACGCCGGCACGATGCGTGCGTGGTGGGCGATGCCCTGGGCCGTCAGCTCGCTCACCCTGGTGTCCGCGCAGATCACTCCCAGAAGCTCGCCCGGGTGCGCGGTGCTCTGGGCGCGGAGTTCCTGAACGAGGGCGGTGACCGACCCGTCCAAAGGTGTGGTCACGGTGCGAGGGCTCTCACCGCTTCGCAGTGACCGTGTGGGCTTCTGGTCCGGAGCGATCCGCGTGAGCAGGTCCCGGACGCTCTCCAGGATCTCCTGCGTGGTGCGGTAGCTGACGGTCAGGTGGTGCAGTTCGAACCGCGGTCCGACGTGGGGGCTCAGCGCTTCCTTCCAGCCGCGTGCTGTCGCGACCGGGCCTGCCTGGGCGAAGTCGCCCACCAGCGTCATCGCCCTTGCCGGGCAGCGGCGGACGATCATCCGCCACTGCATGGCGGTCAGTTCCTGCGCCTCGTCGACGACGACGTGCCCGTACGTCCGCTCGGGTGGGCCGTCGACCAGGCTCGCCGCCTCGTCCAGCAACGGCACATCGGCATCCGTCCACGGGTCGTCCGGACCGCGCAGCAGAAGGGACCGCTCCTGCGCGGTCAGGCGGGGCAGGTGCTCGGCGAGAGCGCCGGGGTTCGTCAGGAGCGCCTTCACGAGGTCACCGGGTACCAGCCGCGGCCACAACACCTCGACCGCCCGGTCGACGCCGGCGTCGTCGAGGAGATCGGCTCGGATGGCGTCCAGGTCCAGCTCGTGGACCGGACCCGGGTCGGCCGCACCTTCGGCACGGCGCTGGGCGGCTCCCGTGAACCGGTCGAGGTCCAGGCCCGTCATCCTTTCGGCATCGGCGTCGATCTGCTCCAGGAGGTCGCCCATGTCCCGTTGCACCGCGTCGGTGACGGCGTCGACCAAGAGCTCCCTGAACACCTGGCGCGCGGGGTTGTGCCCCGGTGCGGCTGCCACGGCGGCGGCGCGTGCCGTGGCGACTTCCTCGTCGGACAGGTGAACCAGTTCCTGTCCGACCCGCACGGTGAAGTCACCGGCGGGGGCTTGGTGGACGCGCAGCAGGCCGGCCAAGGCGTCGGCGAGGTCGGAGCCGCCCTTGAGGCGCGCCGTATCGAACGGGTCCACCGTGTCCGTGGACACTCCGGCCAGTTCCCGGCAGGTCGCCAGAACGACGTCGTTCTCTCCGAGCGAGGGAAGGACCTGGGAGATGTAGTCGAGGAACCGGGCGTTCGGGCCCACCACCAGCACACCCTCCTCCGCGGCGCGCGGGAACGCGTACAGGACGTAGGCCGCCCGGTGCAGGGCGACCACCGTCTTGCCGGTGCCGGGTCCGCCCTGCACCACGGTCACCCCGCGGTGGGCGGAGCGGACGATCGCGTCCTGCTCGGCCTGCAGCGTCGCGACGGCCGCGTGCATCCTGCCCGTACGCCGTGCCGACAGAGCCTCGGTCAACGGGCCGTCCCCCACGACGTCCTCGTCGGTCGGGGCGGTCCCGTCCAGCAGTTCGTCGCTCACCGAGATGACCGTGCGCTCATCGAGGCGCAGGTGCCGGCGCCGCCGCAGGTTCATCGGGTGGACCGGTGTCGCCTCGTAGAAGGGCCGCGCCGCGTTCGCGCGCCAGTCCACGAGCAGAGGCAGGTCGTCCTCCTCCGTATGCAGTCCGATCCGCCCGATGCGCAGGGCCGTGCCGTCCGTCCAGTCGATGCGCCCGAAGACCAGCCCCTTTTCGGCGCCCTCCAGCCGGCCGATTTCCTTGGCCAGACGCTCGGCGGCGATTTCTCTCTCGTATGCCTCACCGGCGCTTTCCGCCGGGGCCTTCAGCACACTCGCTCGGTGTACTCGCGCCTCGGAAAGCCGCTCGGAGAGCAACTCATATAAGGAGGACACATAATCCTGTTCCGATTCAACCGCACGCGCAGCGGGATCATTCATCTTCGACAACAGGGGGCTCCTTCGATTCGAGCCACACCATACGGTCAAAGTTCCCTGAAGGTAAGTCTTGACTTACTTGGTGAAGCCATGTCCCTGGGGCTGAATCCATGACGGCTGACCGTATGGCGTCTCACGCATTCCGCCGTTCCGTATATCGCCCATTGCACTCCCGATGCCCGCCTGCTTTATGGGCGAGCCCGCCCTTGGATACCGGCGATGTTTTGCCGCGAATGGGCCAAGCCCTCGACAAGAACGGATCGGTGCACTCTCACCCCGTCCGGCGTTCGGAAGTGAGGCCGTTCAGGCCGACGGGGGTCTGGGGGCGGAACCACCAGGGGGGCGGCCGCGGCGGGGGAGGGGGCCCGTCTCTCCGGGGAGCCGGCCGGCTTCGGCGAGGGCGCGCCGCAGCAGGAACTCGATCTGCGCGTTGGCCGACCGCAACTCGTCCCCGGCCCACCGCGCCAGCGCCTCGTACACGGACGGGTCCAGCCGCAGCAGCACCTGCTTGCGCTGCTGCGGCCGACTCCGTGGTGCCTCGTCGGGCGAGTCCGTCACTGGTACAGCGTCCCGGTGTTGAGTACCGGCTGGGGCGCCCGGTCCCCGCACAGCACGACCATCAGGTTGGACACCATCGCCGCCTTGCGCTCCTCGTCCAGTTCCACGATGCCCTTCCCCCGCTGCCTGAAGGGCGTGGGAGGTGCCCCCATGCCGATCCGCGCGAGCGCCGCCTCCACCATGCCCACCGCCCCGTCGACGATCTGCCGCCGCGCGGCCACCACCGCACCGGCCTGCTGCCGCTGGAGCATCGCCGAGGCGATCTCGGGAGCGTACGCGAGATGCGTGAACCGCGACTCCACGACCCGCACTCCGGCCGCCTCCACCCGCGCCTGGAGCTCGACGGCCAGTTTCTCGGTGATCTCCTCGGCGTTGCCGCGCAGCGAGAGCCCGGCCTCGTCGTGGGCGTCGTACGGGTACTCGATGGCGATGTGCCGTACGGCCGTCTCGGTCTGCGTCGCGACGAACTCCGTGTAGTCGTCGACCTCGAAGACGGCCTGGGCGGTGTCCTGGACCTTCCACACCACGACCGCGGCGAGCTCGATCGGGTTGCCGTAGGCGTCGTTGACCTTGAGGACCGCGGTCTCGTGGTTGCGGACCCGGGTGGAGATCTTCGTGCGCGAGGTGAAGGGGTCGACCCAGCGCAGCCCGTCCTGCCGGATCGTGCCCCGGTACCGCCCGAAGAGCTGGACGACTCGCGCCTCGCCCGGCGCCACGGTGCTGAGGCCGCGCATCGCCAGGACGGCCGCGACGAGGACGACGACGCCCCCGAGGGCGAAGCCGGGGTTCACGGCGGCGGCCACGAACAGCGCGACGGCGGCCACAAGCCCCAACAGGCCCAGCAGCAGGGCGAGTCCGCCGCCTATGCTGTGCGCCGTGGACTCCCGCACGCGCGGGGCCGGCATCTCGGGTACGGCGGCGGTCGCCGAGGAGTCGTGGACAGAAATGGGTTCCCCCTTGGACGACTGACTGCTGCTTGGCTCCGTTCTATCTAAGTGATATCACTTTACGGTGCGGAGGCAACCCTCCGTCCTCTCCAGTCGTCGGTTCCGTTGGGGCGGGGTGCTGATTGTCACGTCCGTAAAGGGCGGATCGTCTGCTCTTTGTCATAGAGGGCGGTGTTAGCTTTCTGAGCTGACCTGAGCCACGTACTTGTGTGACACCCGTACACACGTGTGACAGCCGAGACGAAGCGGAGCAGACGGACTCATGGGACGAGCGGAAGAGAGAAAAGCGCGACAGCGCGGCGGTCGCCGCGCCGCGCCCAGGCCCCGCTCGTCGCCGCAACCCGCGCCCGAGACACCCGAGACCCCGGGCGGCACCGCTACGGCGGTCGAGGCCCCGCCGGCCGAGGGCGGCACCCGTGCGGAGCGCCGCAAGGCCGCCGCCGGGAAGGGGAAGCCGGGCAAGAACGGCAAGGCCGCCAAGGGCCGGATACGCGCGCTGTTCACCTGGAAGAAGATGCTCGGCGCCTTCTTCACCGCGTGTCTGCTGGGCATCGGCGCCTTCATCGCGCTGTACATGATGGTGAGCGTGCCCGAGGGCAACGCGCTCGCGCAGACGCAGAGCAACGTCTACAAGTACAGCGACGGCTCGGTCCTGGCCCGCAAGGGCACCGTCAACCGCGAGATCGTGGACCTCTCCAAGGTCCCGAAGGAGGTCCAGCACACCTTCGTCGCGGCGGAGAACAAGTCCTTCTACAGCGACAACGGCATCGACCTCAAGGGCATGGCCCGCGGCCTCTACAACACGGCGCGGGGCCGCGGCACCCAGGGCGGATCGACGATCACCCAGCAGTACGTCAAGAACTACTACCTCGACCAGGACCAGACCGTCACGCGCAAGCTGAAGGAACTGGTCATCTCGCTGAAGGTGGACCGCGAGACGTCGAAGGACGACATCCTCGCGGGCTACATCAACACCAGCTACTACGGCCGCGGCGCCTACGGCATCCAGGCCGCCGCCCAGGCCTACTACCGTGTCGACGCCGAGGACCTCAACGTCCAGCAGGGGGCCTATCTGGCCGCGCTGCTCCAGGCGCCCAGCCAGTACGACTGGGCGGTGGCGGGACCCATCGGCCGCAAACTGGTGAAGCAGCGCTGGAACTACGTCCTGGACAACATGGTCGGCCAGGGCTGGCTGGACAAGTCCAAGCGCGACGGCCTGACGTTCCCCGTGCCCAAGGAGCCGAAGGCCGCCGCCGGTCTGGAGGGCCAGAAGGGCTACCTCGTCGAACTGGCCAACACCCAGCTGGAGAACCAGCTGATGAAGACCCAGGGCCTCACCCGCTCCGAGGCGGAGGCCCAGGTCGTGGACCAGGGCTGGACGATCACCCTCAACATCGACCCGAAGAGGCAGACCAAGCTGGAGGCGGCCGTCAAGGGCCAGCTGACCAGCAAGCTCGACGGCAAGAAGCGCAAGGTCGACAAGAACGTCCAGGCCGGCGCCGTCTCGGTCGACCCCAAGACCGGCAAGATCCTCGCCCTGTACGGCGGTGTGGACTACTACAAGCACTACACCAACAACGCCACCCGCCCCGACTACCAGCCGGCGTCCACCTTCAAGCCGATCATCCTCGCCGCCGCGCTGGACCAGGACGCCAAGACGCAGGACGGCAAGGAGATCAACGCCAACACGATCTACGACGGCACCAGCGGCCGCGCGGTCAAGGGCAGCGACATCGCCTTCTCGCCACCGAACGAGGACGACGCCGACTACGGCAACATCACCGTGCAGACGGCGATGAACAAGTCCGTCAACTCGGTGTTCGCGCAGATGGGTGTGGACGTCGGCATGAAGAACGTGATGAAGGTCGCCGACGACCTCGGCCTGGACACCACGGACCTGCCGGCGGTGCCCGCGCAGACCCTGGGCAGCATGGGCGCGAGCCCGCTGGAGATGGCCGGGGTGTACGCCACTCTCGACAACCACGGCCAGAAGGTCACCCCGAGCATCCTCGCGTCGGCGGAGAAGACCGGCCGCAAGGTCGACCCGCCGAACCCGATCGGCGAGCAGGTGATCAGCCGCAGCGCGGCCGACCAGGTGACCTCGGTCCTGACCGGTGTGGTCGACGACGGTACGGCGAAGGTCTCGGTGGCCCAGAACCCGCTGCGCAAGGGCCAGCAGGTGGCCGGCAAGACGGGTACGTCCGACAGCAACAAGTCGGCCTGGTTCACGGGCTTCACGCCCGACCTGGTGACGTCGGTCGGACTGTTCGGTGAGGATGCCAAGAGCCACAACCAGGTCTCGCTGACCGGCGCCACCGGCCTCATCCCCGGCACCGGCCGTATCAACGGTGGCGGTTACCCGGCGCAGATCTGGGCGGCGTACACCTTCGGGGTCACGAAGAAGGAGAAGTTCGACCTGGACACCGAACTGGGCGCGGCCGTCCAGCCCACGGAGACCCCGACGAAGTCCGCGACGCCGTCCGAGACCCCGTCGGAGACGCCGAGCGAGACCCCGACGAAGTCCGCGACGCCCTCCGAGACCCCGTCGCAGACGCCGAGTCAGACCCCGACGAAGTCTCCGACACCGACGACCTCGGCACCCTCCACGCCGGAGTCGACCCCCACGGGGGGCATCACGGACGACCCGCTGGACCCGGCGGACGATCAGTAGCGAACGTACGCAAGGGGCGCCCGGTGGATTCCACCGGGCGCCCCTTGCGTCGGCTCTCTCAGCCGCGGTGCGGCTCAGCTCGTCCTGTCGGCGTAAGTGAAGTGATCAGTCGTACCAGTGGACCCAGAGGGCCTCGTTGTCGTACGTGCCGATGTAGAACTCCGCGCGCTTGTTGTCGCCGTCGACGTACTTGCCGATGTTCCGCCAGATCCAGCATCCGGCCCCGTCGACCGCGCCGACGAATTCATCGTCGTTGTCCGGGTCGTACTCCCAGAGGTCGTAGGCGTACTTCCTGGTGTTGCCGGTGGCAATGCAGGCCTGGATGTCGCCGCCGGTCGACAGCGCCCGGCCCGAGCGTATGTAGTCAGCGGTGCTGACAGGGAATTCCGTGTCGCCTATGTAGTCCCAGCCCGAGCTTGCCTGGGCGGGTCCCCCGAAAAGCGAGAAAGTGGCCCCCGCGGCTACCACGACCGTGGCCTTGGCGGCGAAGCTGCCCACGTTCATCCGCTTCCCTCCCCTTCATGATCCGGTGCATGACAAATCGCCCATCGCACTGGTGTGCGATGGCGATGTCGTCACTTTAGTTCACCTTGAGTTTCCGTGCACGCAACCTTTACCGGCGGGCCGCACGCAGGCACACGGAAGTCGCGGGCGGCGGCCCGCAGTTCCCCGCCTCCCGCACGCCCTGTGGTGCTACCGGTTCAGCTCGAACCAGACGACCTTGCCGGTGCTCAGCCGGGTCGCTCCCCACCGTCTGGCCAGTCTGTTGACGAGATACAGCCCCCGGCCGCCCTCGTCCGTCGCCCGGGCCTGCCGCAACCGCGGCAACTGCGGCACGTCGTCGCCGACCTCGCACCGCAGCACATCGGTCCGCAGCAACCGCAACGTCACCGGCCGCGACGCGTACCGCACCGCGTTCGTCACGACCTCGCTGACCAGCAGCTCGACGGAGTCGGTCAGTTCCTCCAGACCCCAGCGCGCCAGCGCCCGCCGGGCCAGCCGCCGGGCCCGCCCCGGCGCCGCGTCCTCCGGCTCCAGGAACCAGAACGCCACGTCGCTCGGTGCGATCCCGTCGAAGCGGGCCGCGAGCAGCGCGATGTCGTCGTCCCGGTCACCCGGACCGAGCATGTCGAGCACCTCGTCGCACAGCGCTTCGAGCGGCGGCGGATGATCCGGCCCGGTCAGCTGCGCGGTCGCGGCGAGCTTCTCCCGCAGCTGCTCTATCCCGGTCCACACGTCCCGCAGCCGGGACTCCACCAGCCCGTCGGTGTACAGGAGCAGGGTCGCCCCGGCGGGCGCGTCCAGCTCGACCGCCTCGAAGTCGACCCCGCCGACCCCGATCGGCGCCCCCGGCGGCACCCGCAGCACCTCGGCGTGGCCGCCCAGATGCAGCAGCACCGGCGGCGGATGGCCCGCGTTGGCGATGGTGATGCGGTGCGAGACCGGGTCGTAGACCGCGTACAGGCAGGTCGCCATCCGGTCGGTGCCCAGCCGCTGGGCCTGCTCGTCGAGATGGTGCAGGACCTCCTGCGGCGGCAGGTCGAGACCCGCCAGTGTCTGCGCGGTGGTCCGCAACTGGCCCATGATGGCGGCCGAGGTCATCGAGTGCCCCATGACATCGCCCACGACCAGCGCCACCCGGCTGCCCGGCAGCGGGATCGCGTCGTACCAGTCGCCGCCCACCCGCGCGGTCTCCGCGGCCGGCAGATAGCGCGAGGCCAGCCGCACACCCGTGGCGCTCGGCAGGTGCTCCGGCAGCATGGTCCGCTGCAACTCGTCGGCGATGTAGGCCTCCCGGCCGTACAGCACCGCCTTGTCGATGCCGAGCGCGCTGTGCGTGGCCAGCTGGGCGGCGACCAGCAGGTCGTCCGCCTCGAAGGCGAGCCGCTCCGGGCGGCGCAGGAACACGGCCGCGCCGATCACCCGGCGCCGGCCGCGCAGCGGGGCGAGGATCGCGTGCTGTCCGCCGGGTACGAGGGACTCGGCGCCCTCGCCGAGGAGTTCGGGCAGCGCGGCGCGCGCGGCGGGGGAGTCGGCGAAAACCGGTCGTACGCCCCGCAGCACCTCGTTGAGGGCACCGCCCGGCCGTACCTCGCACAGCTCCGCGGTGAGCGCGGCCAGGCCGATCTCGGCCGGCTCCGGTTCCGGGACGGGCAGCGGCGGGAAGCCCTCGGTGTCCCGCTCCTCCGGGATCCGGTCGGTGCGGCGCAGCCGCAGCACCACCGGTCCGACGGGCCGCTCGTCGCCGACCGGCAGCGGGTCGCGCAGATAGACCAGGATCGCGTCCGAGAAGGTCGGCACGGTCGCCCGGCACAGCCCCATCACGATCTCGTCCAGGTCGATGCCCCGGGCGATCCGCCGGGTCGCGGCGCCCACGAAGCGCAGCCGGTCGCCGTCCCGGCGCATCGGCATCGGCCGGCCGGGCGGCAGCCCGCGTCCGGTACGGCGCTCCTGGGCGCCCGCGCCCGCCACCCGCTCCTGCTCGGCGCCCGGCTGCGGAGGAATGCCCTCCGGGGTGGGGCGCGGCCGGTGCGGATCGGGCTCAGCGCTGGTGGGCTGGGCGTGCTCGGGGCCGTTGACGGAGTGCTCCTTGGACGTGCTGGTACCGGGGCCGGAGGGCGTCTCGCCCGCGCGGGCCTGTGCCGGTAAGGCGGTGGCGCCGAGCGGACGGGGCTGTGCCTGCGGCTGCGGCTGCGGTTGCGGGGTACGCAGGAGCGCCCCGCGGGCCTGCGCGGGGTCGGCGCCCGGCTGTGGGCGCTCGTAGGAGGTGGGGTGCTCCGTCACGCGAGTCGAATCCGTCCGTCCGGGGCTGCGCGCCGGGCGCGCAGGTGGTCCCGCCGAAACTCCGATACCCGGATTACATGTCCCAGGAACGGAATTCCGGCGTGGCTGGAGGCTGTTCCTGTGCCGCCGACGAACGATCTGCGGCCCGCGCCCCGCTCGCCGGTGCTGCCCTCGTACCCCTCGCTCACGTCCTGCCGCCCCTCGGTGACGTTCGGTCAAGCCCGGATCGCACTCCGGGAGTTGTGCTCAGCGCGCCCTTGCGGAGGACGATCCTACGGTTGTGCACCGGGGGCGCATCAAGGGTCTCATGTGGACACGTGCGCGGGCGTACGGTCCCAGTCATCCGGCAGCGACGGTACCGCCCAGGACGGGTCCGGGCGCCAGTGCTGCCAGCCGTCCGAGAACGGCGGCTCCCAGGCCCGTACGGCGGCCACCGCGGCCAGACCCGCGGCCCGCACGCGTTCGGCCGTCTCCGCGTCCATCAGGCCGTCCCGCTGGGCCTGGGCGAACTCGTCCTCGTCGAGCCAGTGCCAACTCCGGTCCGGGTGCACGGAGATGTCCAGGAAGTGATCCTCCGAGTCCACTCCACCGCCCCAACGGACCAGCGGCTGCTCAAGATTGACGTACCAGTTCTTGAACTGCCAGCCCGGCTCCCAGAACAGCCACACCGACCAGGGCTGACCGGGCCGGGCCAGCTTCAGCACCCCGGTGCCGCGCCAGTGGCCGTGCGTGACCGACCGGGGTTTGGTGTAGCGGGACTCCAGCGGTTCTTCACCGACCGACGAGCCGTCGGCGAGCACGGGCCTGACGCACTCGGTGCCGGGAGCCAGCCAGACGGCGAGCAGTTCCTCGTCGTCCCGGACGACGGTGACGGGGCGCGCGATGTGGAAACCGTCCCCGGCGTTCTCCCGGTACCGCCACAGGATCTGGCTCCCCGGAGCCCAGAACCCGGCCCCGTCACCGGTCGCACCGCCCGTTTCCCCGCGCATCACGCGTCTCACCGCTCCACCGTCTGCCATGCACAGATATTAGGTGCCATAGGCATACGACGCTGCGGCGGACGTCACGGTTCTGGCCGGGCGGCGCGAAACGTTCGCACGCGGTTACGGACGTGTCATCCGCAGGACATCCAATGCCTCGTCCAGCTGCTCGACGGTCAGATCACCCTTCTCAACATACCCGCCCTCGACGACGACCTCGCGGATCGTCTTACGTTCCGCCAGCGCCTTCTTGGCCACCTTGGCGGCCTCCTCGTACCCGATGTACTTGTTGAGCGGCGTCACCACGGACGGCGACGACTCGGCGTACTCACGGGCCCGCTCCCGGTTCGCGGTGATCCCGTCCACGGTCCGGTCGGCGAGCAGTCGCGAGACGTTGGCGAGCAGCCGGACGGACTCGAGCACGTTCTTGCCGATGACCGGAAGCATCACGTTCAGCTCGAAGTTCCCGGCCGCGCCGGCCACGGCGATCGTCTGGTCGTTCCCGATGACCTGCGCGGACACCATCAGCACGGCCTCCGGGATCACCGGGTTGACCTTCCCCGGCATGATCGAGGACCCCGGCTGCAGGTCCGGCAGCGCGATCTCGGCGAGCCCGGTCCGCGGCCCCGAGGCCATCCACCGCAGATCGTTGGCGATCTTCGTCAGACCGACCGCGACGGTCCGCAGCTGCCCGCTGGTCTCCACGATCCCGTCCCGCGCGCCCTGCGCCTCGAAGTGGTCGCGCGCCTCGGTGAACGGCAGCCCGGTGACCCGCGCGACCTCCTCGATCACCGCGGCCGAGAACCCGGGCGGGGTGTTGATGCCGGTGCCCACCGCCGTTCCCCCGAGGGGCAGTTCGGCCAGCCGGGGCAGCGAGGCCCGCAGCCGCTCCACGCCGTACCGCACCTGCGCCGCGTACCCGCCGAACTCCTGCCCCAGGGTCACCGGAGTGGCATCCATCAGATGCGTCCGCCCGGACTTCACCACATCGGCGAACTCGTCGGACTTGCGCTCCAGCGACGCCGCGAGATGCTCGAGGGCCGGGATCAGGTCCCGCGTGACGGCGGCGGTGGCGGCGATGTGGATCGACGACGGAAACACGTCGTTCGACGACTGCGAGGCGTTCACGTGGTCGTTCGGATGCACGTCCCGCCCGAGCCGCTCGGTCGCCAGCGTCGCGATGACCTCGTTGGTGTTCATGTTCGACGAGGTCCCCGACCCCGTCTGGAACACGTCCACCGGGAACTGGTCGTCCCACTTCCCCTCGGCGACCTCCCCGGCCGCCTCCTGGATCGCCTGGGCCATGTCCTTGTCGACCACCCCCAGCTCGGCGTTCACCCGGGCCGCCGCGCCCTTGATCCGGGCCAGCGCCTCGATGTGCGCGCGCTCGATCCGCTGCCCGGAGACCGGGAAGTTCTCGACGGCCCGCTGCGTCTGGGCCCGCCACTTGGCGTGGGCGGGGACGCGGACCTCACCCATGGAGTCGTGTTCGATGCGGTAGTCGCTCATGTCCGTTACAGCGGTCGGCGCGCCGGGGATGTTCCGCCGCTTGCTCCGCCCGGGTGTGTGACCCAGCTCTCACCACGCGGATGCAGCAGGACGGCACGGGCTCACGTCGAGGACGGGTGACAGGAAGGGAGGAGCGTGTGGAGACGGACTTCGACGGCTTTGTCGCCGCCCGGTCGGGCGCGCTGTTCCGGGGCGCCCTGGTCCTGACCGGAAACCGGGACACGGCCGAGGACCTGGTCCAGGAGACGCTGGAGCGGGCCTGCCGCAAGTGGCGGACCATCGCCGCCGCGGACGTCCCGGACGCCTATGTCCGGCGGATCATGGTCAACCTCGCCAACGACCGCTGGCGCCGGTACCGGCGTACCGTCCCGGACCCCGGCGACCGGATCGCCCCGGGCGACGCGTACGGACAGGTCGACAGCCGTGACCAGCTGGTGCGGGCGCTGCAGCACCTGCCCATGCGGATGCGGACGGTGGTGGTGCTGCGGTACTTCCACGACCTCTCCGACGCCGAGATCGCGACCGACCTCGGCATCTCGCCGAGCACGGTGCGCTCTCAGCTGGCCCGGGGGATGGAGAAGCTCCGCAGCCAGTTCCCCGCACTCTCCGGCCCTTCACCACGGCAGCCCCAGGGAGGAACCCGATGACCTCGTACGGCGATGCGCGGCCCTCCGGCTGCACACCCTTCGAAGAGGAACTGATGAACGCCATGAACCAGTACGCCGACTCCGCCGAGGCCCCCGGCTTCGACGGGCCGAAGATCGTCCGCCGCACCCGCCGCCGGCGGGCCGTGGGCATCGCCGCCGTCTCCGCCGCGCTCATCGCGGTGGGCGGCGGGACGGCCCTGGCGACCTCGGTCGCCGGCAACAGCCCGACTCCGGCGGCGACCCGCACGGTCGCCCAGAACGACGACGCCACCACCCTGCTCTACCTCTTCAGCGACGGTGCGACCACGCGGCTCCCCCTCGCGGGCCTCAGCCTGGACATGGCCAAGCCGGTGCTCGAAAAGACGCAGACGAAACTCGGCACCGTCACCAAGAAGGCCGTCAAGGGCTGCAAGCCGGGCTCGGTGCTCGAGGTGTCCCCGCACGCCCCGAAGACCATCAAGCCGGGCGACACGGTCGACTTCACCATCTGCGCCGGCTGACCGGGCCCTGACCTGACGACGACGCCCGCCCCTGCGCCAATCAGGGGCGGGCGTCCGCTCACATACTTACGCCAGACCGGATCCGCACCGCGACCACCCCCATGGGCAGGATGTTCGATCATCGCGGCCTTCGCCCAGGGGAAGCCGAGGGTTCGGGAAGCCGCCCGCCTACTCTGGAGGCGTCGTCGCGTGGTTCCGATGCGCTGGTGGCAGCGTTCCCGCTTCGGCTTGCCGGGGACGTGCGGAGCGTTCTTGCCGCCATGCCGGTCGCCACGATCTCGCCGTCGGAGCCCTTCCGGGCAGCATTCTGACCGAAGCGTTCCGGACCGCGGCATCGGAACGGGTCGGCGCGCCGTGGCCTCGGCACACACCGCCCCCGCTGCCGGCCGCGGACCAGCCTGCGTGAGACCGGTTCGTCGCGGCGTGCTCGGGGCCGGCAACCCATCTGTGACGGGTTGCCTACGGCCAGGCCGCTCACGGCGGCTTACGCAGGCTTCCGACTGAATCCCTCGGCCCCCGAGGGCGCCCCGCACCTCCCGGTGGAGGGGAGGGAGGCCACGGCACAGCGAGCCCCCGACCGGCGGTCAGGGGCTCTCCGCGGTGTGCCGGGGCTGTGTCAGCCGAGGCCGGGGCCACGCACGGGGATGGTGGTGAAGGTCGGCTGCGGGGCCGGGTCCTGGAAGAAGTCGTTGCCCTTGTCGTCGACGACGACGAACGCCGGGAAGTCCTCGACCTCGATCTTCCAGACGGCCTCCATGCCGAGCTCCTCATACTCGACGACCTCGACCTTCTTGATGCAGTCCTGGGCGAGCCGCGCGGCCGGGCCGCCGATGGAGCCGAGGTAGAAACCGCCGTGGCTGTCGCACGCGTCGGTGACCTGTTTGCTGCGGTTGCCCTTGGCGAGCATCACCTTGGAGCCGCCGGCGGCCTGGAACTGCTCCACGTAGGAGTCCATGCGACCGGCCGTCGTAGGACCGAAGGAACCGGAGGCGTACCCCTCGGGGGTCTTCGCCGGGCCGGCGTAGTACACCGGGTGGTCCTTCAGGTACTGCGGCATCTCCTCGCCCGCGTCGAGCCGCTCCTTGATCTTCGCGTGCGCGATGTCACGCGCGACGACCAGCGGACCGGTGAGGGAGAGACGGGTCTTCACCGGGTACTTCGTCAGCTCGGCGAGGATCGTGTCCATCGGCTGGTTCAGGTCGATCTTCACCACGTCGGAGGAGTCGTCGAGGTGCTCGTCCGTCGTCTCCGGGAGGAAGCGGGCCGGGTCCGTCTCCAGCTGCTCCAGGAAGACGCCCTCGGCGGTGATCTTCGCGACGGCCTGGCGGTCCGCGGAGCAGGAGACGGCGATGGCGACCGGGCAGGACGCACCGTGCCGGGGCAGCCGGACCACGCGCACGTCATGGCAGAAGTACTTGCCGCCGAACTGCGCGCCGATCCCGATCTTCTGCGTCAGCTCGAAGACCTTCTGCTCCAGGTCCTTGTCCCGGAAGCCGTGGCCGAGTTCCGAGCCCTCCGCCGGGATCTCGTCCAGGTAGTGCGCGGAGGCGTACTTCGCGGTCTTCAGCGCGTACTCGGCGCTCGTGCCGCCGACGACGATCGCCAGGTGGTACGGCGGGCAGGCGGCCGTGCCGAGCGAACGGATCTTCTCCTCCAGGAACTTCATCATGGAGGCCTCGTTGAGGACGGCCTTCGTCTCCTGGTAGAGGAACGACTTGTTGGCCGAGCCGCCGCCCTTGGCCATGAAGAGGAACTTGTAGGCGCCGCCGTCGGTCGCGTACAGCTCGATCTGGGCCGGCAGGTTGGAGCCGGTGTTCTTCTCCTCCCACATGGTGAGCGGAGCCATCTGCGAGTACCGCAGGTTGAGGTTCAGATAGGCGTCGTAGATGCCGCGGCTCAGCGCCGCCTCGTCGCCGCCCTCGGTCAGCACGTTCTGCCCGCGCTTGCCCATGACGATCGCCGTGCCGGTGTCCTGGCACATGGGCAGCACACCGGCCGCCGCGATGTTCGCGTTCTTCAGCAGGTCGAGCGCGACGAACTTGTCGTTGGCCGACGCCTCCGGGTCGTCGATGATCCGCCGGAGCTGGGCGAGGTGCGCGGGTCGCAGGTAGTGCTGGATGTCGTGGATCGCCTCTTCGGCCAGCTTGCGCAGCGCCTCCGGCTCCACCTTGAGGAACGTCCGCCCGTCCGGTCCCGCGGCGGTGGACACACCCTCCGAGGTCACCAGCCGGTACGGGGTGGTGTCCTCGCCCTGGGGAAGCAGATCGGTATACGCGAACTCAGGCATCTCAGCCCATTCCTCACTCTGACGGACGGCCGCCCGCCGACGCTGGCGAGCGCTCTCCAGCGTAGGACCTGGCGCTGACACGGAGCTTGTGAGGTAAGGCTCAGTTCGACACGCCCGAGGTTGTCCACACCCCTAGTCGCGATCTATCGCGTTTCGGTACGCTGCTGCCGTGGACCTTCAGAAGCAGACCCCTCAGGAGCGCGCCGGAACGCCGGTCGCCGAGCTGCGCGCCTCGGACGCCGACCGTGACCGCATCGCCGACATCCTGCGGGAGGCCCTCGCGGAGGGGCGCCTGACCGCCGACGAGCACGCCGAGCGCGTGGAAGGCGTGCTGAGCGCCAAGACGGTGGGCGAGCTGGAGGTCTTCATACGGGACCTGCCGGCGGCCCACGCCGGCCCGGCCGCGGCGGCCTACACGCCGGTCCCGCCCCGGCCCACGCCCGGCGCGATCCCCGTCGAGCCGGACAGCAACGTGGTGGCCGTCTTCAGCAGCGCCCGCCGCCGGGGCCGCTGGCGGGCGGGCCGCCGACTGCACGCGTACGCGGTGTTCGGCTCCATCGAGCTCGACCTCACCGAGGCGATCTTCGAGTACCAGCAGGTCGTCATCAAGGCGTTCTCGGTCTTCGGCGACGTCCAGATCCGCGTCCCGGAGAACGTGTCGCTGCGCGGCACCGGCGGCGGTGTGCTCGGCAACTTCGAGGCGGACACGCTGGATTCGGTCGACTCGGACGCGCCGGTCGTCTACGTCGAGGGGTGGGCCGTACTCGGCAACGTGGAGGCGCGGCCGAAGCGCGGGAAGTTCATCGAGGACATCCTGGACCGGGTCCACGACAAGGTCGACAGGAAGTTGCGCAAACACCTGGACCGTTGACGGACGCGAATCGCTCCTCGTCGAACGGCACCCGGAGTCGTGAACGAGCCGCCGCGCCACGGCTGTTGAGGACGCTGTGCATAGGCCCGCGCACAGCGGGTAGGCCTTGCTGCATCGTCTCTCGCTCGCGAAGCCGTCGTCAGGAGTAGACCCGTGCTGCAACCGCCGCATTCGTCCCTGCAGGTAGCTGCCGTTCCGGCCCAGCGGGTGCCGGCGCGGGACAGGGACCAAGACGCACCCTGGCACACCGAGGCGGTGTGCCGGCGCGACGAGGCAGGCCTGTTCTTCGCACCCTCCAAGGAACCAACGGCCGCCCGGCTGTCCCGGGAGGAGGCGGCCAAGCGGGTCTGTGCCCGCTGTCCGGTGATGGTCGAGTGCCGCGAACACGCGCTGCTCCAGCCCGAGCCGTACGGCGTCTGGGGCGGCCTCACCGCAGCGGAACGCCGCGTGGTCCTGGCCAGGCGCAGGCGCCGCGACATGGAACTGAAGAAGGCGGCACGAGCAGCGGCGACGAACCGGATAGCACAGGCGGGCTAGACAAAAGGCGCCCTCTCCGCACAGAGGGCGCCTTTTCGCTCGGGTGCCTTGCCTACTTCGCCCGGTCGAAATCGACCGCGCTGTACGCCCGCAGCTTGCGCAGCCGATGCTCGGAGTCGATCCGCCGCACCGTCCCCGACTTCGACCGCATCACGATGGACTCGGTCAGCGCGGTCTCCGACCGGTACCGCACGCCGCGCAGCAGCTCACCGTCGGTGATCCCGGTGGCGACGAAGAACACGTTCTCCCCGGTCACCAGGTCCTCGGTCGTCAGCACCCGGTCCAGATCGTGGCCGGCGTCGATGGCCCGCTGCCGCTCCTCGTCGTCCTTGGGCCACAGCTTGCCCTGGATGGTCCCGCCCAGGCACTTCACGGCGCACGCGGAGATGATGCCCTCGGGCGTCCCGCCGATGCCGAGCAGCATGTCGACGCCCGTGCCCTCGCGGAGCGCGTAGATCGAGCCGGCGACGTCACCGTCGGAGATCAGCTTGATGCGGGCGCCGGCCTCGCGGATCTCCTTGATGATCCCTTCGTGCCGCGGCCGGTCGAGGATGACGACGGTCACGTCCTCCGGCGTGGCCCGCTTCGCCTTCGCGACCCGCCGGATGTTGACGGAGACCGGCGCGTTGATGTCGACGAAGTCCGCCGCCTCCGGGCCGGTGACCAGTTTGTCCATGTAGAAGACGGCGGACGGGTCGAACATGGCACCGCGCTCGGCCGCGGCCAGCACGGCGATCGCGTTGGGCATGCCCTTGGCGGTCAGCGTGGTCCCGTCGATCGGGTCGACGGCGATGTCGACCTCGGGACCTGTCCCGTCACCGATGCGCTCCCCGTTGAAGAGCATCGGGGCCTCGTCCTTCTCGCCCTCGCCGATGACGACCACGCCGTTCATCGACACGGTGGAGACGAGGGTGCGCATGGCGCGTACCGCGGCGCCGTCGGCGCCGTTCTTGTCGCCGCGGCCCACCCAGCGACCGGCGGCCATCGCGGCGGCTTCGGTCACCCGGACGAGTTCCAGGGCGAGGTTGCGGTCGGGGGCCTCGGAGGGGACATCGAGTTCGGACGGCAAATGATGATGCTCGGTCATCGGAGCGCACCTTTCTGATACGACGACGGCCGGATGAGGGTTCCTGTCGACTCTATCTCCAGGCTGACAAAATGAGCAGGGGACCCCACGGATGAGCGCAGCGGGCACCTGCGACGATAGGGGACGTGGCAGGCACGAACGGCAAGCAGAAGACGGTCCGGGACATGATTCTCTCCCTGGCCCTGATCGGTCTCGCGGCGGGCTTCATCTACCTGCTCGTCCCGCATGACGATCACGCTCCCGACATCCAGCGGGTCGACTACCGGGTCGAGCTGCTGACGGCTCGGCGCGCGGCGACCTACCCGGTGGCCGCGCCGGAGGGCCTGTCCAGCGCCTGGAAGGCCACCTCGGTCCGTTTCCAGGGCGAGGACGGCGATCGCTGGCATCTCGGCTACCAGACCCCCGACGGTCAGTACGTCCAGATCGAGCAGTCGACTCAGAAGCCCGTCGCGGACTTCGTCACCGACGCGAGCCAGGGCGCGACGGCCACGAAGACGACCGAGAAGATCGGCGACCGCACCTGGACGCACTACACCGGCGGCCGCTACGACGCGCTGGTGCTGGAGGACACCCCCGGTTCCACGACGGTGGTGGCCGGCACGGCCTCGTTCACCCAGCTGACGAAGATGGCCTCGGCACTGAAGATGTCCTGACCTGCCCGTCCTGACCAGCCCGTGCTGACGCGAGAGGCCCCCGGCGCCGTTGCCGGGGGCCTCTCGCACGTGAGGGGTGGCTCAGACGGTCGTGACGACGTCGTCGTACGCCAGGCGCGGGGAGCGCGGGAACCAGGCGTCCGGGCCCGGCTTGCCGATGTTGACGACCATCACCGGGGTGTGGTCGTCGTCCAGGAACTCCTTCTGGATGCCCGCGGCGTCGTAACCGCCCATCGGGCCGGCGGCGAGGCCGGCCGCGCGGACGCCGATGATGAAGTACGCGGCCTGGAGGGCGGCGTTCAGGGCGGCGCTGCCCTCGCGCACGGCGCGGTCGCCGAAGACGGCGTCCTTGGCCTGCGGGAAGTGCGGGAAGAGCTGCGGCAGCTCCTCGTGGAACTCGTTGTCCGCGGCGAGGATCGCGACCAGCGGGGCGGCGGCGGTCTTCTTCTGGTTGCCCTCGGCCATGTGCTGCACCAGGCGCTCGCGGGCCTCGGGGGTGCGGACCAGGACCACCCGGAGGGGCGACTGGTTCATGGAGGTCGGGCCGAACTTGACCAGGTCGTAGATGGCCTGGACCTGCTCGTCGGACACCTGCTCGTCGGTGAAGGTGTTGGCGGTACGGGCCTCGCGGAACAGCAGGTCCTGGGCAGCGGGGTCAAGAACAAGAGACATGGCTTCTAACTTCCTGGAGGTCACGATCCGTCGAATCCGGACCGCGGTCCGGATAGGCTGACGGCACGACCATACGCCGAGAAGGTTCAACCTTCAACAAGGGTCGGAACCTGGTGGTCCGCCTCACAGGCGCCGCCCGCTCACGCCGCCCCGCTCACTCCCCCTCCGCGTCCCCCTCCTCTCCTTCCTCGGCCTCTTCCCCCTCGGCCAGCGCCGCGTCCAGCCGGGCCCGCGCCCCCTCCAGCCACCGCCGGCACACCCTGGCCAGCTCCTCGCCGCGCTCCCAGAGCGCGAGGGACTCCTCAAGGCTCGTCCCGCCGGCCTCCAGCCGCCGTACCACCTCGATCAGCTCGTCGCGTGCCTGCTCGTAGGAGAGCGTCTCTTCCGTCCTGCTGCTCATGTGTCCACCTTCCCCATCGACTCGTACGACCCGTGCGGCACCTCAGCCGTCCACCCGCACTGTGAACTCCCCCTCGGCGACCCGCGCCCGCAGCGCCTCGCCGGGCTCGACCTCCGCGCTGCCCCGCACCACCTGGCCGTCGTCCTTCTGCAGCACGGCGTAACCGCGCTTCAGCGTGGCGGCGGGGGAGAGCGCCACCACGCGCGCGTGCGTGTGCGTCAGCTCGGAGTCGGCCCGGTCGAGCAGATGCCCGAGGGTGCGCCGCTGCCGGTCCACCAGCGAGGCGACATGATCGGCCCGCTCGTCGACCATCCGGTGCGGATCCTCCATGACGGGCCGCGCCAGTGCATGCGCCAGCCCCCGCTCCTCCCGCGCCACCAGCCCCTCCAGGCACCGCCGGGCCCGGTCCCGCAGCATCCGCACCCGGTCCAGCTCCTCGCCGACGTCCGGTACGACCTTCTTGGCGGCGTCGGTGGGGGTGGAGGCGCGCAGGTCGGCGACGAAGTCGAGCAGCGGGTTGTCGGGCTCGTGCCCGATCGCGGACACGACGGGCGTACGGCACTCGGCGACGGTCCGCACCAACTGCTCGTCGGAGAACGGCAGCAGATCCTCCACGCTGCCACCACCGCGAGCCACGATGATCACGTCGACGTCCTGGAGCGCGTCGAGCTCCTTCACGGCCTGCACGACCTGCGGCACGGCGTGCACGCCCTGCACCGGCACGTTCCGCACCTCGAACCGCACCGCCGGCCACCGGTGCCGGGCGTTCTCCAGGACATCCCGCTCGGCGGCCGAGGCCCGCCCGCACACCAGCCCGATCAGCTGCGGCAGGAACGGCAGCGGCTTCTTCCGCCCGGCGGCGAACAGCCCCTCGGCGGCCAGCGCCTTCTTGAGCGCCTCCAGCCGCGCCAGCAGCTCCCCGACCCCGACCGGTCTTATCTCGGCCGCCCGCAACGACAGCTGCCCACGCGGCGCGTACCACTCCGGCTTCGCGTGGACGACGACCCGGGCGCCCTCACCGACGACATCGGCTACGGCGTCGAACACCTGCCGGTAGCAGGTGACGCCGATCGAGATGTCGTACGACGGATCCCGCAGCGTCAGAAACACCACACCCGCCCCCGGCCGCCGGGAGAGCTGGGTGATCTGCCCCTCGACCCACACGGCACCGAGCCGGTCGATCCACCCACCGATCAACCGGGAGACCTCGCCGACAGGCACAGGTGCTTCGACAGACGTGTTCAAAGCCATGCGCCGAGAGTAACGGCGCCCACCGACAAGCCTTCGTCACGCAGCCCGCCACTGCGCGACCAGCACCGACGCCCTCCTGCCAACCGCACAGCCCCCACCACCCGCGCCGCCCCCGACGCCGCGCCACGATCACCGCGACGGTGACCACCGCCCCCGCCGTCGGCACCGCGCGCGTGGGCGAACGCCGACCCCTTCGCGGCCGGGTGTCGCCGACTGCTCCGGACTTCCGCCGGTCTCCCCGGGATCGTCACCGGGACGCGATCTCTGGCCCCCCGAACGCGGCCTTACGATGGGTGCCATGACTGCTTCGCCTGGCCGCCGTGTCCTGCTCGCCGCCCCCCGTGGCTACTGCGCGGGTGTGGACCGCGCCGTGATCGCCGTCGAGAAGGCCCTGGAACAGTACGGGGCCCCGATCTATGTCCGGCACGAGATCGTCCACAACAAGTACGTCGTGCAGACCCTGGAGAGGAAGGGCGCGGTCTTCGTCGAGCGGACCGAGGAGGTCCCGCCGGGGAACATCGTGATGTTCTCCGCGCACGGCGTCGCCCCCGTCGTCCACGAGGAGGCCCAGCGCGGCCGTCTCGCCTCCATCGACGCGACCTGCCCGCTGGTCACCAAGGTCCACAAGGAAGCCGTCCGCTTCGCAGGCGAGGACTACGACATCCTCCTGATCGGCCACGAGGGGCACGAGGAGGTCATCGGCACCTCCGGCGAGGCCCCCGACCACATCCAGCTCGTCGACGGACCGGCCGACGTGGCCAAGGTCGAGGTCCGCGACGAGTCCAAGGTCGTCTGGCTCTCCCAGACCACGCTCTCCGTCGACGAGACCATGGAGACGGTCGACGCGCTCAAGGAGAAGTTCCCGCAGCTGATCTCCCCGCCGAGCGACGACATCTGCTACGCCACCCAGAACCGTCAGCTCGCCGTGAAGCAGATGGGCGCCGAGGCCGAACTGGTCATCGTGGTCGGCTCCCGCAATTCCTCCAACTCCAAGCGGCTCGTGGAGGTCGCCAAGCTGGCCGGCTCCCGCGCTGCCTACCTGGTCGACTTCGCCAGCGAGATCGACGAGGCCTGGCTGGACGGGGTGACCACGGTCGGCGTCACCTCCGGCGCCTCCGTCCCGGAGGTACTGGTCGAGGAGGTCCTGGCGTGGCTCGCCGAGCGCGGCTACGGCGATGTGGAGATCGTCAAGGCGGCCGAGGAGTCCATCACCTTCTCGCTGCCCAAGGAACTCCGCCGTGACCTGCGCGAAGAGGCGGCCGCCCTGGTCGCCGAGCGCGGCGGCAGCGGCGCCGAGGCCTGAACGGCGCTCGTACGACGATGTGACCCGGGGGCCGTCCGGCGTCGTGACTGTCAGTCGTACGACGTAACGTGAAGCCATGCAGATCTTCGGCGTGGACATCGGTGGTTCCGGGATCAAGGGCGCTCCTGTGGACCTGGACAAGGGCGACCTGGCCCAGGAGCGCTGCAAGGTGCTCACCCCGCATCCGGCGACGCCCGACAGCGTCGCCGACGGGGTCAAGCAGGTCATCGACCACTTCGGGTGGACCGGCCCGGTCGGGCTCACCTTCCCCGGAGTGATCAGCGACGGCACACATATCCGTACGGCGGCGAACGTCGACAAGAGCTGGATCGACACCGACGCGCGCACGCTGTTCAGCGACCGGCTCGGCGGCCTGCCGGTGACCGTGGTCAACGACGCGGACGCGGCGGGCGTGGCCGAGATGCAGTTCGGCGCGGGCCGGGACCGCAAGGGCGTGGTCATCCTGCTCACCTTCGGCACCGGCATCGGCAGCGCCCTGTTCACCGACGGCGAGCTGGTCCCCAACACCGAGCTGGGCCACCTGGAGCTGGACGGCCACGACGCCGAGAAGAAGGCCTCCAGCAAGGCCAAGGAGGACAACGACCTCAGCTGGGAGCAGTGGGCGCACCGGGTCACCAAGTACCTCGCCCATGTCGAGATGCTGTTCACCCCGGAGCTGTTCATCATCGGCGGCGGGGTGAGCCGCAAGGCCGACAAGTTCCTGCCCCTCATCGAGGGCATCAGGGCCGAGATCGTGCCGGCGCAGCTGCAGAACAACGCGGGGATCGTGGGCGCGGCGATGCGCGCGGCGCACCACGCCAAGTAGCTGCCGCGGGCAGCCGAGGACGGCCGGACGGCCGGGGGCGGCCGGAGACATCTGGGGACGGCCGGAGACATCTGGGGACGGCCGGGGGCGGCCGGAGACATCTGGGGACGGCCGGAGGTCAGCCTCCGCGCCGGCTCCGGATCAGCCGGATCCGGCGGACGATGACGATCACCCCGGCGACCAGCGTGCCGCCGTAGAGCCAGCCGGCCTGCGTGGACAAGGCCGTCACCAGGCCCATCACACCGCCCAGGAACCCGCCGCCGCCGTCGTCGGCGACGGTCAGCAGGCCGGTGGCGAAGGCGATCGGGACGACGACGGGGGCGGTCAGCAGATCGCTCTCTCGCACCCACAGCGCGGTCAGCGCGCACACCGGCAGGGACAGCACGCCGTACACCGTCAGGGACGCCCCGAACAGCAGGGCGTCCAGGAAGCCCAGCAGGAACATCGCAGCCGCGCAGAACAGGCCGCCGCCGAGTCCGGTGAGCCGTGGGCCCGGTGGCTGCCGGGGGCCGGCCGCCGCCGTACCGGGCCTTCTCGGGGCCGGCCGGCGCTCGGCCGTCGCAGGCCGCCGTCCGGCCTGCGGCGGCAGGGGCGCGCGGGGGGCGCCACGGCGCTGTCCGTGCTGTCGGGGACGGGTCCTGTGATGCTCCACCGGACCAACTTAGGTCGGTTAATGTGCCCAGTCGCAGCCCAGACACGCCGAAACCAAGCCGAAGAGCAGACCTTGTCCAGGTGTTCGACACGACCGCCGGCCAGGGGTCCCGAACCCCGTAAACTGGTGGATCGGCCGGCCCGCCGGCACTGGCAGCCTCCGGCTCACTCACCCACTCACTACGGGAAGTCGCAACGTGTCGCTCACGATCGGAATCGTCGGCCTGCCCAATGTCGGCAAGTCGACCCTGTTCAACGCCCTGACCAAGAACGACGTGCTGGCGGCCAACTACCCGTTCGCCACGATCGAGCCCAACGTGGGTGTGGTCGGCGTCCCCGACGCCCGCCTGGCCAAGCTGTCCGAGATCTTCTCCTCGCAGCGGATCCTCCCGGCCACGGTCGACTTCGTCGACATCGCGGGTATCGTGCGCGGCGCCTCCGAGGGCGAGGGCCTGGGCAACAAGTTCCTCGCGAACATCCGTGAGTCCGACGCGATCTGCCAGGTCATCCGTGCCTTCAAGGACGAGAACGTCGTGCATGTCGACGGCAAGGTCTCGCCGAAGGACGACATCGAGACGATCAACACCGAGCTGATCCTCGCCGACCTCCAGACGATCGAGAAGGTCCTGCCGCGCCTCCAGAAGGAGTCGCGGATCAAGAAGGACGTGGGGCCCAAGGTCAAGGCCGTCGAGGAGGCCAAGGAGATCCTGGAGAAGGGCGACACGCTGTTCTCCCAGGGCATCGTCCAGGGCTCGGACCGCGCCGAGCTCCTCCACGACCTGCACCTCCTCACGGCCAAGCCCTTCCTCTACGTCTTCAACGTCGACGAGGACGAGCTGACCGACGACACCTTCAAGGCCGAGCAGCGCGCGCTGGTCGCCCCGGCCGAGGCGATCTTCCTCAACGCCAAGCTGGAGCAGGACCTCGCCGAGCTCGACGAGGAGGACGCCCTGGAGCTGCTGGAGTCGGTCGGCGCCGAGGAGCCCGGCCTCGCCACCCTGGCCCGCGTCGGCTTCACCACCCTCGGCCTGCAGACCTACCTCACGGCCGGCCCCAAGGAGTCCCGCGCCTGGACGATCAAGAAGGGCGCGACGGCCCCCGAGGCGGCCGGCGTGATCCACACCGACTTCCAGAAGGGCTTCATCAAGGCCGAGGTCATCTCCTTCGAGGACCTGGTCGAAACCGGCTCGGTGGCCGAGGCCCGCGCGAAGGGCAAGGCCCGCATGGAGGGCAAGGACTACATCATGCAGGACGGGGATGTCGTCGAGTTCCGGTTCAATGTGTAGCGGGTGACGTATCACCACGTCGCTGATCTGGCAAATGTGCAGGTCAGAGAGGGTCCGACTCTTCGGGGTCGGACCCTTTGTTTTCCCGTGCTGGGATGGGATGAGGGCTCCCGTGCTGGGTTTAGTACGGCGTGCCTCGTGGCGGACGTGAGGGTGGCGATTGATGCGTCGGTCAGCAGGTGGGGACGGAGGAGGCGCACCGTCTGCTGGCACTTGCTGGTGTCGCGTACGCGCAGGCGATCGAGGATGCGGTGCCGCGACCGCGGACTGCATCCGCACGGAATTCCAGCTCATGCCTCGCACGGTGGTGCCGTATCAGCAGCCTCCGCGCGCGCTCTGGCCGGGCGCCCCCGGGTGGTCGGCCGCCCAGGATGGGGATGGTCTCGTGCCCGCGCTGGAGCAGTTCCTCGGCTCGACGACCAGGCTGTCGTGGGGCGATGACCACGCTGCCTTCCAGGCCCGCGACCTGTCGTCGGCCGACTAGGTCTACGTGTGGGGCGATCGTGTGTGTCCCAAGGTCCGCCTGGGGCAGGCGCACTCTTGCGTGCTGGTGCTGGTGCTGGTGGGGGCGCGCCTGGACGGATCCAAGGAGCTGATCGCGCCGGCCGAGGGCCTGCGCGAGTCGAGCGAGTCGTGGGCGGATGTGCTGTGGGACTTGCCCGCTCCCGCGCCACGTCCCGGCGGTAAGCGGCAGACCACAGCGCCTGCCTCAGGCACCGTCAGCGGCCTCGGACCTGCTTGGCCACCCCGGTGGTGTTGTACCGGTACCGGGCCATCTCCTCGGTCACTCCGTAGTGCTCGGCGATCTGCGCCGGCCCCCACTGGCGGCAGACTGCGCCGAGCAGCAGGGGGCGGGGAAGCATGAGTGTTCCGCCAAAGGCCGTGGCTTGTTCTTCTTCGTCGGGGCGGCAGGTCCTGAAGGGCATGCCATTGACTTCGCGGATCTCAGTGAGGTCATGGTTCAGGACGAGGTGGGAGAGCTCGTGGGCCACGTCGCTGGCCCTGCGACCCGGGGTTCGGAGCGGGTTGGTGACGACGATGTTCCTGCCGGAGACCTGGAAGGTCGCGGCGGAGAAGGCGTACGCCTGGACCCGTTCGAGCTCTTCGAGGCTGGCGCGGCTGACGAGCTTCTCGGCGCTGACGATCTTGACCTTGAGGTGGTCGGCGAGGTCGTCGACGTTCAGGGAATCGGTGTCGCTGAGGTCGAGTTCGCGGCGCAGTCGGAGAGCTTCTCGTTCGGCGTTGGCCTTGAAGCCTCGGGGGAGGGTCACAGTTCGCCCGCTTCGACGAGTCGTTCGAGTTCGGTGTTCATGTCGGTGAGCAGGTCGGCGAGCCGCTGGGGGACGCCAGGACGCAGCACCGAGGCGGCCCGGAGGTGGCAGGCAAGGGCGGGGACGGCGGGGACCGCCTCCTTCGCGAGAGCGTCGTAGAGGTCGCGCAGAACGGAGCTGATCTTGTTCGCCGCGTCGTCGGTGAGCCGGGGGTCTGCGTGGAGGTGGGTGATGGCCTGGTCGAGGGGTGAGATCTGGCGGGTGGCCGTCGGGGTGAAGAAGCGGCTCGGGGAGACGCTGAGCCAGGCGCAGAGGCGGGTGAAGGTGGCGAGGTCGGGCTGGGCGCCAGCTTCGACCCGGGTGAGGGTGCTGAAGCTGACGCCCGCTTCGGCGGCGGCCTGCCGGAGGGAGAGGGGACCGCGGTGTTCCTTCAGGAGGCGTCCGAGTTCGGCGATGTCGAACTGTTCGACAGCGTCCGGTCCGGTCGTTTCGGGGTCGGGGAGGGGGAGCTGGCTCCGGTCGGGGCTCATACGGGCAGCGTAGCGCGCAGCAATACGGCGATGAAGCTTGACTGCATCGACCCCATGTGATCACACTGGAGACTCATTGATGCTTTGCTGAATCAGCAGGGCTCTCCCGTAGCACCCTCGAACGACTTAGGAGATCGGTATGCCGCAGCCCCAGGAGATCAAGACCACGGTGACGTCTGCCCTCGCCGGGCACCCGTACCAGCACGACTACGCCCCGCAGGTGACCGCCGCGAGCGTGCTGTCCGACACCCTCACCGCCTTCGGCTTCGCCAGCGACGGCACCACCCGCTACTACCTGTTCTTCGACGGGCACGAGGTCCCGCCCGAGGCAACGGTGGGCGAGCTGGCCGGGCATGCCAGGGCCCTGCACCTGAAGCTGCGCACCGAGACCACCAACGGCTAGAGCCCGGGAGTCAGTCGTGGATCTTGAGAGCCGTCTGCGGCTGGCGGGCGACGTCCCGGCGGTCGAGGAGTTCCTCTCCGAGACCCCCCGCCGCCGCCACCACCGCGCCCACGGACCCGACAGCCGGTTCTTGGGCGAGGTGGAACCCAACAAAAGTT
>NZ_JBHXSK010000013.1:0-34770 GCF_042716195.1 Streptomyces sp. NPDC058683 | reverse complement strand
GCCTCGCGGGCGGGTCTCGGGGGTGTTGTGGGCGCGGGGTGGGGGGGGGGGGCGGGCCGGCCGGGGGGCGGGTGTTCCCCCCCCCCCCCCCCCCGGCCGCCTCCACCACCGCGACCAGGACCCCGACGGCCTGTTCTGGGCCGAGGTGCATCCAAACAACGGTGAGCGCGCGGCGTTCATCGCCCGGATCGAGTGGACGGTCTACCCGGACCGGCCGCCCTCCCTCGTCTTCGTCGAGTCGATCGGCGCATCCGGAGTCGGAGCGCCCAGTGCCTGGCCGGAAGCGAATGGCTACCGCTACGGCTCCAACGACGTGTGCAAGCCGTTCACGGCCGAAGGCCAGGGGCTCCACCCCGAGTGGAGCAGCGGGCCGCACTCCTGGCGGAGCACCGGCAATCCCTTCCTGTACGTGGTGGAGAACGTGCAGGACGACATCGATCGCGTTGCGGGGAGGCGTGCCGGATGACCACCGACACGAGGAAGCTGGTGCTGCCGGCCGGCGCTGTCGACCCGGTGCTCCAGGAGATTCGGTGCCACGGGCTGGCCGACCAGGAGACCGGCGCGCTGCTGCTGACCGGGCAGTCGGACATGCGCTTGCGGGTCGTGGCGGTGGCCGGGACGGCGGGGATCGTGCGGGGTCCGGGTCTGTTCACGGTGAGTGCGGTTGCGTACGACCGGCTGTTCACCTTCGCCGAGGAACGGTCCTACCGGGTGCGGGCGATGATCCATTCGCACCCCGGGGCGGCTTTCCTGTCGCGGACCGACCGCGCGTACTCGTTGCGGGTGCCGGGGTTCGTCAGCGCTGTCGTCCCAGCCTACGCGGCGCCGCCCGCCGACCCGGCGTCGTGGGGGTGGTGGCGCTTCGAGCAGGACTGGGTGCCCTGCACCGCTTGGGCTGTCGACCCGGCGCTGCCCCCGGTGCGCACGGTGGTGTTCGACGAGGAGGGTGTCCGTGAGTACTGACTACAGCCGCAGCGTCCGCCTGGGCGGCCTGGCCGCCGGCGTGGAAGAGGTCACCCTGCGGGAGCGGATGGAGGACACCCTGATCTACCTGACCGCGGACGCGCACCTGCCTGCGGCCGCCGAGACTCTCGAAGTACTGGTGGCGGACCTGCGCCGGTGGCCGGTCCGGCTGATGCTGGACCCCGGCAGCGGACCGGGACGGCTCGACGACGAACTCCTCCGCAGGCTCGTGGAAACGGCGACCAGGATCGATCCGGACCGGCCGCTTCGCATCGGCGAGGCCCAGGACAAGGCGCCGCTGCATCTGCACGTGGGAACCGCACCACCGCCGGGTACTGCGGTGGCCGGTGCGCCGGACGGGCACGGCGTCCGTCTGCGGCACACCGGTCATCCTTTCCCCCGGCTCAACGCGCCCGGCACCGGGCTGGGTGCTGTTCTCACGGCGGCGATGCTTGCCGGCGAGGCGTTCAAGGTCGTTGCCGGGCTGCCGGAGGGGAAGTTCCAGGTGACCCCGGTGGTGGACTTCTGCCCCGTCCTTCCCGGTGAGCAACCCGGGACCGTCGTCGCCCCGCTGCCTGCGCTGGAGCAGGTGCTGCTGGGCGGGGGCGGTGCGATCGGCACCGGCATCGCCCTGGTCCTGGACCTGCTGCGGGTCTCCGGCGAGTTGACGGTGGTGGACAAGGAGGTCTTCGAGAAACCGAACGTCACCTCGTACAGCATCGGCACCCTGGCCGACGCGGCTGCAGGCCTACCGAAGGTCCGGTTGATCGACACACACCTACGGCGGATCGAGGTGACCCCGTTCCACGGGACAATCCAAGCGTCGATCGAGGCCGTCGATGCGGGCACCCTGCCGTGGCCCCGGATCGTCCTCGGCGGACTGGACAGCGTCGGGGCCCGGCACGACCTGCAGCGACTGCATGCCGATCTCACCCTGGACGGCAGCACCGGCGGCCCGGTCGGCACCACCGTCGCCCTGCACGAGGCACTGCCCACCGGCCCCTGCCTGCGCTGCTACTTCAAGGCCAACCACGCCGGGAAGAACGCGGAACAACGACTGCACGAACTGACCGGGCTCCCGCTGTCCCGAATCGCCCGCGGGCAGGAGCCACTGACAGAACGAGATCTGGAAGGCCTGGGCAATCAACATCTGGAGCTCGTCGGGCAGTTCCTCGGACGGCCGGTGTGCGGGCTGATCAACTCGGCCGAGTTGTCCGGTGGAACGGACGACGGGTTCCGTCCTTCGGCCGCGTTCGTGGCTCAGCAGGCCGCCTGCCTGGTCGTCGGCGCCTGGATCGCACGCAGCACGGGCCTGGTCAGCGGGCCTCCACGACGCATCGAGTACGACACCTGCTTCGGCCCCCGGCCCGACCAGATGATCGACCACCGGCTTCCCACCCCCGGGTGCGTGTGCCAGCAGGACGCTGCTCTCATCAGCCTCATCCGAGAAGCCCGACGCACCCGCTGTTGACGCCTCGCCGCAGCCGGTCGCAAAGTCGTGAAGTGAGGGGATGCGGTTTCCGTGTCCGGAGTTGACTGCACCCAGGAACCACCTTGCAGCGAACGCCGTGCCTCCGCATGGGCGCTCTGCCAGGAGGTGCACCCGGCTTCAGAAATATCCAGAGGCATTGCCCCGCGTGAAATGGCCGCAGCGTCGCCAGCCCTGTGCTGCTGTCCCGCCGTGATGTGGGCAGATGTCAGACGTCCTTGATCTGTACGCGATCACCGCACAGTTTCGACCAGTCGTCGCGATCCGAGGTCAGTACGAGGACAGGTGCCGGGGAGCGAAGCGCCATCGCGGCGACGAGGGCATCAATGGCGTACTTGTGGCCGTGTAGGCCGCCGGCGTCGCTCAGCAGCTGGACCGCCTTGAGGCTGTCTGCCTGGGTGACGTCTTGGACCTGAAGGCGGGAGAGCAGCCAGCGCAGCCGGGCGGTATCCGTCTTCCCGTAAACGGCCTCCACCACCGTCAGGGCCGACACGAGGACGGGCACGCCTACGCGCCGAGCGGCCTCGATCCGGGTGATCATCTGGCGGTCGTTACGCAGCAGCAGCGACAGCGCCTGGGAGTCGAGCACCAGGGACCTGGTCGCGGGCTCCTTCACGCGGCGCTGTCGTTCGACGCGTAGGGTGCCGGTGCATCACCAAACAATTCGCTCTGCGCGGCCTGGACTTCGGCCTCGCTCAGCGGCTCGTGCTCGGCTTCGTAGGCGGCCACGATCTCGGCGAGGCCGTCCATGGCGAGCTGATGCCGGACCGCCGCCGTCACGTACGCGGACACCCCGCGCTTGCCGGTACGTGTGCGCAGAGCACCGAGGAGTTCCGAGGGCATCGAGACGGAGATGTTCTCCGTCCCGCCGGGGCGGGGTGACTTCATAGGGTCAGTCTAGTACAGGAACTATTACAGAGCCGAGGTCCTGTGCGGTCTGCATTCTTGGCGCATAGTCTTGGCGTCCTGGATCTTCTTGTACTTTGTCGAGAATCCCGTGCTGAGATGGTACTGGGATGCGCCTGCGTTTCCGCAGGTCAGGGCAGTTGTGGTGGAGTTCCGGTTCAATGTGTGATCGGTTCGCTACTTCACGCTAGGTGCTTCGTCAAGTGTGCAGACCAGAAGGGGCCGGGCTCTGGGGAGCCTGGCCCCTTCGGTGTTCCCGAGCTGATTCGGTGCTGACTTCTAGTTGCCCCGCGGCGGGGTGAGCTTGTCGAGATCCAGGCTGATCTCGAAAGGCACCGGGCGCTTCAGAGTGCCCCGGAAGATGCCCGCGGGTGCGTAGGCGCCAGTCGGCTCGTCGAGTTCGTAGGCGTGCACGACAGGGGCGCCGCCTTCGTCGTCGATGCACCAGTAGTGCGGGATGCCCGCCTCCGCGTACTTACGGAGCTTGACCGTGCGGTCCCGGTGCGCGGACTCGGGTGAGACGACTTCGATGACGAGTCGTACCTCTTCCGGTGCGAACCAGGTGCGGTCACCGTCGTAGTCGGCGGTCGTCAACAGCAGATCCGGCTCGGTCCGGTTTCGCTCGTCCAGCTTGATGGTCATCTCGCGGCCGACCCTGACATCGGCGGGAGCCTGCTCCATGAGCGCGACGGTGAGCATGGTGACTAGGTGGCCGCGCCACCACCGCTGGGGCGACACCATGAAGACGAGGGCTCCGTCGATCAGCTCGGTGTGGCGGGGTGCCTCGGGGAGGCGGTCCAGGTCCTCCGCGAACCAGCCTTCCGCGCGCGGCGGGCGCATCCAGTCGGGCAGTGCGGTCACGGCTCAACCGTAGCGATCCGGCGAGGCGGGGGCCAAAAACGTACGAGAACGCCCTGGCCGGCATCAACGTGTCAGACCGAGAACTGATCGCCCCCGACTCGCCAGATGCGGCCTGTGGGGGCATCGCGTGAGGTTCGTCGAGGAACCGGGCCGCGACGGTGCGTCAGGTGTCCCCGGCCGGCGACTGGTGCGCACGGGCGGGCGGCACGCGGCAGTTGGCCGTCGCCGGCCTCGGGTCCGCGACGGGCGGGAGACACGGGACGGCTGCGCCTCCCTCCGCGACGTCTCGCGGGCGCTGATCGGCCGGACGGGCGAGATCCTCACCGGCACGTCATCCGTGGCCGCGGACGCGAGCGGTTGTCGCTGCCTGTGGGTGAGGGCGCTGCGTGCTCAGCTGTGCTGGGGGAGCCACAGGGGGGCGCTGCTGCCGCGGGGGAGGAGGATGTCGCGGAAGTGGCCGGGGGTGCGGGACATGACGATCTGGTCGGTGACGCCCTGGTAGTGGCCGCAGGGGGTGTCGGCGGTGAAGGTGTCGGGGTCGAGGTAGGCGTGCGGGGAGCCGGGGTCGGGGTCGAGGGCGGTCGCGTGGGCGTAGGCGCGGTCGAAGACGCCGAGGCTGAGGATCCAGGTGGCGATGCGGGTGAGGTTGAGGGTGACGCGGTAGCTGCCGCCGTCGGTGGCGCGGCGCATCAGCGCGGCGAGCACGCCGGTGGTGGCCAGCCAGGAGAGCACGTAGTCGTTGACGACGCTGATGTACGGCAGGGCCGGTGTGCTGGTCGGCCGGGCCGCGATGCCGTCCTCGCCCTCCATGAGCATGATGCCGCTGAGCGCGCCCGCGGTCTGGTCGAAGCCGACGCGGTGGGCCCAGGGGCCGGTCTCTCCGGCGAGGGTGATGCTGACGTGGATGATGCCGGGCCGGACGGCCGCCGCCTCCTCGGCGCCGAGGCCGATCTTCTCCAGGTAGCCGGGGCGGCGGTTGGCATAGAAGACGTCGGCTCCGCGCAGGAGTTCGCGGATCCTGGCCTGCCCCTCGGCGCCGTAGGGGTCGATGGTGGTCGAACGGACGCCGACGTTGGCGGTGTTGTAGGTGGAGTCGTGCTCCAGCTCGTTCGGCCGCCAGACGTTCAGCACGTCGGCGCCGTGCTGGGCCAGGTCCCGGCCGACTCCGGCGCCGGCGATGATGTGGCCCATGCCCAGGGCGCGCACGCCGGAGAGCGGCTGGGCGGCCGCGGCGGACAGGGGTTCGGGCTCGCTGTCGGCGATCTTCTCGATCTTGATCAGCGGCTGCTGCGCGATGTACTCGTAGGCGGGCTCGCGGAGAAACTCCTCGGTGGTGCGCAGCATGGGCATCACCACGCCGATCTCGTCGCCCGCCTGCTCCAGGTCGGCGGCGTTCCACTTGGAGACGGCGTCCGCGACGGCCTGCTTCTCGGGCCAGGTGCGGAGCAGCTTGTAGACGGCGTTCTTGATCTTCGGGTAGGGGTTGAGCGGCATGACCCAGCGGTCGTCGCGCGTCCGGTAGAAGTCGAAACCGAGCGGGTTGGCCGGGTCCGAGGGCGTGCCGCCGGGATAGCCGTTGAGGAGCTCCCACTTCTTGTCGTAGAAGGGGCACAGCCGGTGCGGGGCCTTGCGCAGGTCCATGGTGATGTCCTGGCCCTCGCCGGTGCGCCGGCGCCACAGCGCGGCCAGCGCGACGGACTTGGCGGTCATGCCCAGGGCGGGGACGGCGCCCAGGCGCATGACACTGGGCACCACGGGGTCGGCGCCGATGAAGGTGATCTCTCCGCCGCTGTCCTCGGGGTGGAGGCCGGCCGAGGAGAGGACCTCGCGCAGGGCCTGGTGGATGTCGAAGCCGTCGTCCGTGGTGGACGGGGCGGCGAGGGTCTGCTGGATGCGGTCGGTGAGTTCTTCGGCGCTCATGGATTCTGCAATCTCTGTGGTGGGGGGCGCCCGGCGGTGCGGGCGGGTGCGGGTCAGGCGTCGAAGGTCTCGCCGAGCGCGCGCATCAGGGCGATCTGCCTGCGGTCGCGCTCGGCGGCGAGTTCGTCGACGGTGCCGCCGAAGTCCTTGACCTGCTCGGTCAGCAACCGCCTGGTGGGCTCGTCGAAGGCCACTTTCTCCTGGACCATGTCGGCCCAGCGCCGCTCCATGCCGATGCCCAGATGGTCCATGAAGTGCGTCAGTCCGCCCTCCCCGCCGCCGAGGTGGAAGGAGCGGAAGGGCCCGGCGACGGCCCAGCGCTGGCCGATGGACGAGGTGACGATGTCGTCGAGCTCCTGCATGGTGACGACGCCCTCGCTCACCAGGTGCACACACTCGCGGAAGATCGCCGACTGCAGCCGGTTGGCGACGAAGCCGGGCACCTCCTTGCGCAGCACCTGCGGCTGCTTGCCGAGGCCGCGGTAGAAGGCGCGGGCGCGTTCGACCGTCTCCGCCGAGGTCCGCTCGCCCGGAACGACCTCCACCAGCGGCACCAGATGCGGCGGGTTGAAGGGGTGCCCGACGACGAGCCGGGACGGGTCCCTGAGGGCGGTGGCGATCTCGGTCGCGGGGATGCCCGAGGTCGAGGTGGCGAACAGGGCACCGGCCGGTGCGCTGCTCTCGATGGTGTGCCAGATCTCGTGCTTGACCTCCAGCCGCTCCGGGCCGTTCTCCTGCACCAGGTCCGCCTCGCGGACGGCGGCGGCCAGGTCCGGCTCGAAGGACAGCCGCGCGGTGAGCGCCGAGGTGTCCAGCCCGAGCGCCTGCAACGCGGGCGTGGCCTGCCCGACGTACGTGCGCACGGCCTCGTCGACGCCGGGCTGCGGGTCGCTGACGGTGACGGACAGGCCGCGGGCCAGGAACAGCGCCGCCCAGGAGGCACCGATGACGCCTCCCCCGACCACGGTGACCTTGCGGATTCCGGCGATGCTGTCGTTCTCGGACATGCGGGACACCTGCTCTTCTTCGACTCGGCGTGGGGGGATCTGCGGGGGAGAGAGGGGGAGACGGTCAGGCCAGGTAGTCGTGGACGACCCGGGCGCGGCCCAGGGTCAGGTCGGTGAGGATGTGCGAGGCGGAGACGATCTCCAGGACCGGCAGGTCGGCAAGCGGGGCCAGCGCGTGGGCCAGCAGTTGCAGCCGGGCGGGCCCGCTCCAGGCGCCCTTGACCGTGAGGTCGCCGATCTGGGTCCGGACGAGTTCGCAGATGCGCGGCGAACCGTCGTAGTGCGGAAGTTTCTTGAGCATGAACGTCGGCAGCGTCAGCTCCTCGCGGGCCTTCTCTGCGGCCAGCGGGCGGTGCTTGTAGCCCATCGTCGCGCGGGCGACGGGCAGCGAGCCGTAGTCCAGGGTGCCGACGAGAGTGTCCTGGTCGACGTAGAGCCGGGGCCGGCCGAGCTTCTTCGGGAAGGCGCCGATCTCCCGGCCGCTGGCGATCGCGGGGAAGTTGTCCACGTACATCGACAGGCTGTACTCGCCCAGCTCGCCCTCGTACTCGACGACGGCGAGCTGGCCCGACTCCGTGTAGTCGCCCAGTCCGGTGACGTCCGGCATCCGCATGACCTCGAAGCGCACCAGCGGCTCCGTCACCCGCAGCGGCTCCGGCACGACCCGCTCCAGGGCCCCGGGATCCGTCCGGTAGGTGATGTTCAGATACTCGCGGTCGGTGAACCGGTACGGACCCGCCGGGAAGGCCGGGGCGTCCAGCGGTGTGCTCGGTGCGTGGACGACGTCCTCGACTCGCATGGCTCTCGCCCGCCTCTCACGTCCCCATGACTGACAAAACGACATTAAGGGGACTAAACGTTGTGCACCTGTCGATCTGAGTTGCAAAATGCAACACAGTCACTGTAGAACCGTCCGCCGTCTGTTGCAAAATGAAACTCCGAGGCGGGAGCCCGGGCCGTAGCGAAGGGACGCACACGTGGCCGACGACGACACAGAGCTCCGGGGACTGGTCCGCGAGCTGGTGACTCTCTCCCGGCGCTTCCGGGGCAACGCCGAACGGCTCCACCCGGAACTGAGCTTCGTCGACTACTCCCTGCTGTCCGAGATGGACGCGCGCGACGGGGCTCGCGCGGCGGACCTGGTCGGCCTCTACGGCCTCAACAAGTCCACGATCAGCCGCCAGGTCGCCGCCCTGCAACGCGCCGGCCTGGTGGTTCGCGAGGCCGACCCGCACGACCACCGAGCCCAGCTGCTGCGCCCCAGTGACCACGGCCGGGAACTCCTCGCCCGCGCCGACGCCCTGATGTACCGGGAGGTCGACACCCGCACCGAGGGCTGGGCCGCGGAGGAGGTCCAGGCCCTGCGCGGCCTCCTCGCCCGCTACAACACCGCCGCCTCCGCGGTCGCCCCGGACGCACCCGGCCGCTGAAGGGCGCCCGGACCGGGGATCGCGCGCCGACCGTCACGGCCGGAGCGGACGACGACGGCGGAGGCGAAGCCGCGCATCCGCGCGGTTCCGGCCGGGCAGTGGGTGTTGGGCAGGGTGACGTGGACGGCGGTGCCGAGGCCCGCCCCCCGGGGTCCCGGCTGCGGCCGAGCCTGCCCGGAGGGTGGCCGCCCCTGCGTTCGACCTGCCCTGACCTCGGCCCGGGGCCTTCTCACCGGAGGGTGGTCAGTGCGCTCTCGGCGGCCGCCAGGACCGTGCGTGTCTGGTGGGCGACCTGTTGGCGCACGGGCACCCGGCGCAGTCGCAGGGTCTCCTCGAAGTCCGTGCACCAGGTGGTGAAGAGGTCGTCCAGATCGCGGTGCAGCCCCGGCGCGGCGGTGTCGTCCGCCGCCTCCAGCAGTCGTAGCAGCAGGCCCGCGGCGCGCAGCGGCTGGCGGCGGGCCACGATGTCCAGGGCGCAGACCTGGGCCGTCGTCAACCCCGGCGGACCGTCGGCCGCCTGCCGGGCGAGCGGTTCCCAGGAGCCGGCGACCAGGTCGTAGAGACCGTCGGCCATCCACTCCAGGACGCGTCTGGGCGCGCTGTCCCGGGCCGGCGGCAGGAAGGGGCGGGCCTTGTCGAGGACGGCGGTCACCTGGCGTCCGCCGTCCCGTACCAGCCCGGCCAGGTCGCGCAGTACGGCACCGGCGTCCGGGCGCGGGGACGGGTCGTCGGCCAGGTCGGTCGCCCACAGGGGCACCTCGATGATCGCCGTGACCCCGCCGTACCGCGCGGGTGCGCACCATGTGGACAACCCGATGTTCTCGGACCCGGCCGCCAGGCGGGCCGCGCTCTCCGGCGGCGGCAGGACGTAGACGCCGGGGCCGGGGTTCTCCCAGTACAGGGCGTCGAACGTGCCGGACTGGACCGGGATGGCCAGCTCGGCGGCGGACTTCTGGAACGGCGCCACGAGTCGGGGGAGGTCGCGGGTCAACTGGACCCAGGTGCCGCCCGCTTCGACGTTGTGCAGGGAGCACTGGAGGACCGGCCGCAGTTCTTCGATGACGTCGAACAGCGCCTGGCTCTCCGGGAGGTGCCGGGATTCGATGGGCGCCCACTCCGGCTGCTCCGCCGCGACCGGGCGGTAGGCGGCACGGTAGTAGCCGGCCAGGGTGGGGCAGGATCCGGCCGTCGCCTCTTCGATGCCCTGGCTCAGCGCGGCGCCGTCCGGGTCCAGGCACAGGACGATGTCCCAGGTGACGAGGGACGGATCGGTCACCGCGGACGAACCGGTGGCCGTGGACGGCCGGCGGCCGCGCGCCACCGGCTCCGCCGGGCCGCGCGCCCCCCGCTCCGCCAGGGCGCTCGCGACCTGCTCCGCGAGGGCGATCGCGGTGGTGCCGCCGACCGGCTCGTCGGGGTGCGGCCGGGCGACCACCAGGACGTGGTGCGGACCGTGTCCCACGGACAGCATCAGGATCGGGCGGCCGGCCCGGGACGTGCCGATCCGGCGCAGCCGGCCGGTCCCGGGGAACCGGGAGACCAGCTGCCGTGCCGAGTCGGTGACTTCCGCGACCGTGAGGTAACGGTCCAGCATCGGCGTCCGATCAGCTGCCGCCGTTGCCACCGCTGTCGCCGGTGGTCTCCTTCTTGTCCAGCGGCCGGATCTCGATCTTGTTCGGCATGCGATGTCCTCCCGGTGGTGGCCGTGACGTGTCATCGTTGTCGTGCTCTTGCCAGAGTTGGCCGAATCGGTAAATCTTGTCAACGTCCTTTGCCCACCGGCGAGTTGGCGCTCACGAGATTGGCGCGAAGATGACGGTGCCCGCGATGCGGCGGCCTCGGATCAAGCCGGAACACCGGGCCTACCGGACCGTCGACGGCCATGTGCGGATCGGGAGTGTCGTGCACGGCATCGGTGCCGAGGTCACGGATCCCGACGGCTGGGTGTGGACGCTGGTCGAGGCCATGGACGGCACCCGGAGCGCCGCGGACGTCGTCGCCGAGGTGTCCCGCCGCCACCCGGACCTGCGGCTGCCGGACCCGGACATCGCTCAGGCGATCACGGACCTGACCATGGCCGGGTATGTGGAGGACGCCGGTGCCGTGCCGCCGGCGGAGCTGTCCGAGCGGGAACGCGAGCGGTACGGCAGGGGCATGACCCTGCTGCGCTGGATGGACCTCCGGCCCCGGGAGAGCGCCTGGGAACCGCAGCTGCGGCTGCGCCGGGCCCGGGTGCTGCTGGTCGGGGTCGGCGGTACCGGCGGAGCCGCCGCGCGGGACCTGGTGGCCTCCGGGGTGGGACGGCTGCACTGCGTCGAACCGGACGTCGTCGAACTGTCCAACCTCAACCGGCAGACGCTCTTCGGCGAGCGCGACCTCGGTACGCCGAAGATCGACGCGGCGCTGACGGCGCTGCACGCCCTGAACTCGGACACGACGGTCACGGGCGAACGCCGCGAGGTGCACGGGCCGGCGGATCTCGAAGACCTGCTGGCCGCTGACCCCGGGGGCGTCGGCGGCTCCGGCGGCGGCGCGGGGTACGACGTGCTCCTCCTGGCCGCCGACCGCCCCGCCGTGATCCGCAGGTGGGCCAACCAGGTCTGTCTGGCCACCGGCACCGCATGGGCCGAGGCCGGCTACCGCGGTCCGCTGGTGAGCGTCGGGGTGTTCAGGCCCGGCCGGGGCGCGTGCTGGGAGTGTCTGCGCAGCGCCGAGATCGAGCGGCGCGACCTGCGGCTCGCGCCCGGCCAGGACGAGGAGGTCGCCTCACCCCGGATGCCGTGGAACCCGGTCAACGCCGTGACCGCGGGCCTGTCCGGCAGCCTGCTGGCCCATGCCGCGCTGATGCTGCTGTGCGGGATTCCGCCGGTCGACCCCGGATGCCGGTTCGGCCTCAACCTCATGGTCCCCGGCGACCCCGTGATGCAACGCTCGGAGCGCCGCCCCGACTGCCCCGCCTGCGGCACTGCCCGCGCGGCCCGGACGGTCGGGGACCTGACCACCGGGGACCTGACGTGACGGACACCGCGGCGACGGACCGGCCCCGGATCGAGCCGTCGACCCGGGTCCTGCTGCACGACCTCGGGATACGGCGGGACCGGGACGAGTGGATCGTGGGCCGCATGGCCACCCGGACCTTCGTCGCCCTGCCCGCGGCCGGGGCCCGTGCGGTGGAACTCCTCGGCCAGGGGCTGAGCGTGGCCCGCACGGCGGAACTGCTGCGCGCGGAGACCGGCGAGGAACTCGACATCACGGACTTCGTCAGGGACCTGGCCGCCCTGGGGTTCGTGGCGCGGATCGGGGACCGCCCGGTTCCGGACGCCGTACCGCCGCGCGCGTCCCTGCCGTGGCTGCGGCCCCGCGCCGTCCGGTTCGCCCTGCACCCGGCACTCGCGGTGCTCGTCGCGGTACTGCTGACGGCCGCCGTCGCCGTCCTGGTCCGCCGTCCGGACCTGGTCCCCGGCTACCGCGACCTGCTGTGGAGCCCGCACGGCAGCCTGGTCCTGCTCACCGGGGCGGCGGCCGGGTGGGCGCTGCTGTTCGCCCATGAGCTGGCGCACCTGGTCACCGCACGGGCCGCGGGCGTGCCGGGGAGGATGCGGCTGGGCACCCGGCTGCAGTTCCTCGTCATGCAGACCGACATCAGCGGCATCGAACTCGCGCCCCGCCGCCAGCGGCTGACGGCCTACCTGGCCGGTATCGCCCTCAACCTGTCCGTCGCCTCGGCCCTGGTCCTGGTCCTCGCCGTGACGGACACCGGGACGACGGCCCACCGGGTGCTCGCCGCGGGCCTGCTGCTCGCCCTGCTGCCCCTGCCCTTCCAGTGCATGGTGTTCACGCGCACGGACCTCTACTTCGTCCTCCAGGACGTCACCGGCTGCCGGAACCTGTACGGCGACGGTCTCGCGTACGCCCGCTACCGGTTCCGGCGCCTGCTGCGCGCCCGCGGCCGCGCCGGAGCCGGTGACCCGAGCACCCGGCTGCCCCCGCACGAGCGCCGGGCCGTCCGCCTCTACAGCGTCGTCCTCGTGGCCGGCACGGTGGCCTGCCTGGCGTTCATGGCCGCCGTCACCCTTCCCGCCGACCTCACCCTGCTGGTCCGCGCGGCCCGGGGACTGGGCGCGGACCAGGGCCTCGCGCGCACCGCCGACTCCGTGGCCGTGCTGGTCACCCTCGGCGGAGTCAACGTCCTGTGGCTGGTGACCCGCTGGCGCAACCGCCGGGCACGCGGGTCCGCGACAGCAACCTGAGCACGACGAACGCAAACGCCCACCCGCCCCCGCCCCCGCACCGAGGACCGTCCACCACCTCCGCCGGTGCCGCCGGAACAGCGATCCGTCCCCCCGGCCTCGGCCTCTGCCCCTGTCGCGGCCTCTGTCGCGGCCTCTGCCTCGACCTCTGTCTCTGTCTCTCTCGGCCGACGGTGGGAGGATGCGGGAAGGGCGAACTAGGGGGCGGGGTACGTGGGGCGGGCGGAGCGGGAACTGGTCGCGAGCGGGACGCGGCTGAACACGGCCGCGTGCGACGTCGTCGCCGATCACGGCAGAGCGGTCGAGGCGGTACGGGCAGCCCTGACGCCGCTCCACGACGCGGCGGCACAGCGGGAACTGGACGTCCTTCCCGTCGCCCGGCTCCAGGACGTCACCGAAGGACGGCTGCGGCTGGACCATGTCGAGCAGAGCGGACTGCGCACGGTCGGCGAGGTGCTGGCGGCCGGCGCCTACCGGTTGCGGCAGCTCCCCGGGGTCGGCCGGCGCACCGCGGACCAGATGCTCGCCGCGGCCCGCAGTCTTTCCGACGCCGTGCACGAGACCGTGGCCGTCCATATCGACGTGGACCGGCCGGAGCCGGGCACCACCGCGCTGGTCATGGCGTTGCACACACTCGTGGAGGCCGGCCCGGACGCCGTGCGCGCCGTCGCCCGGGCCACCGGGACGGCGAAGCGGCTGGAGCCGCTGCTGGCCGCCGCCGGACCCGCCACCGGGCGCCTGCGGATGCTGCTGGCGGGCCGGGAGAAGAAGGCTCGCGCGCTGGCGGCGGTGACCGAACTCCGCTCCCTGCTGGCGGACGCGGAGCGGGCCGGGCTGTCCGAGCTGTTCGCCCAGTCCTCGGTCGACCTGCTCCGCGGGCCGTCCTCCGACCTCGCCGCCTGGGCGGACTTCGAACTCCGCTCCGCCGAGTACTACGGCCTGCTCGCGGAGATCTCCGAGCAGCGGCCCGACACGGCCGCCGCCGAGGGCTTCCTGCCGGACGAGATCGCCGAGCGGGTCCGCGCCCAGCGGCTCGACGACACCCACCGGCGGGTCTCCCTGCGCGGCTACCAGGCGTTCGGCGCGCGTTTCGTCCTGGCGCAGCGCAAGACGATCCTCGGTGACGAGATGGGCCTCGGGAAGACCATCCAGGCGATCGCCGTGCTGGCCCACCTGGCCGCCGAGGGGCAGCGCCACTTCGTGGTGGTGTGCCCGGCGAGCGTCCTCGTCAACTGGACCCGGGAGGTCGCGGCCCGCAGCGCCCTGCGCGTGACACTGCTCCACGGCCCCGACCGGCACAAGGCGTTCGCCGACTGGAAGGGGCGGGGCGGGGTCGCGGTGACGACGTTCGACGCCCTGCGCGGATTTCCGGAACCGGGGAGCGGCGAGGTCGGCCTCTTCGTGGTCGACGAGGCGCACTCCGTGAAGAACCCGAAGACCAAGCGGTCCCAGGCGGTCGCCCGGTGGGCGGAGCGCTGCGAGCGCACCCTCTTCATGACCGGAACCCCGATGGAGAACCGGGTCGTGGAGTTCCGCAACCTGGTCGGGATGCTCCACAGCGGGGTCGCGGAGTCCCTGGCGGAGGGGGACGGCGCCTCGGCGGGACGGGACGGCGCCTTGGCCGGCTCGGTCGCCTTCCGCAAGGCCGTCGCCCCCGTCTACCTGCGGCGTAATCAGCAAGACGTGCTGACGGAACTACCGAGCCTCCAGCGGACCGACGAGTGGGAGGAGCTGAGCGCGTCGGACGAGGAGGCGTACCGCGAGGCCGTGCAGGCCGGCAACTTCCCGGCGATGCGCAGGGCCGCGTATCAGCGCCCGGAGCGGTCGGCCAAGCTGGAGCGGCTCCGGGAGATCGTCGAGGAGGCCGCCGAGAACGGGCAGAAGACCTTGGTCTTCTCGTACTTCAAGGACGTCCTGCGGGTGGTGCAGGACGCGCTCGCCGACCGGGTCACGCTGTTCGGGCCGCTCACCGGCGGTGTCCCCGCCGGACGGCGGCAGCAGATCGTCGACGACTTCACCGCCGCCCCGGGACCCGCGGTGCTGCTGGCGCAGATCCAGACGGCGGGCGTCGGCCTCAACATGCAGGCCGCCTCGGTCGTCGTCATCTGCGAACCCCAGATCAAACCGACCGTCGAACACCAGGCGGTGGGCCGGGCCCACCGGATGGGCCAGGTCAGGCCGGTCCGGGTGCACCGCCTGCTCGCCACCGGGGGAGTGGACGAACGTCTGGTGAAGATGCTGGAGAACAAGACCCGGCTGTTCGACGCCTACGCCCGCCGCAGCGCGGTGGCCGAAGCCACCCCGGACGCGGTCGACGTGTCGGATACCGACCTGGCCCGCCGGATCGTCGAGGACGAACAGGCACGCCTGGGCATGGCGGACGGGAGGCCGGCCGCCGAGCCCGCGTGAGCGGCCCGCCGGTCACGCCGGCCCGCGCAGGCGCTGTTCCGCCCGCCGGCTACGCCGACTCGCGCAGCCGCAGCTCCGCGCCCACCGTCAGTTCGTCGGGGCGCAGCGGGCCGGCTCCGGTCAGGAGCCGGGCCGTCTGTTCGACGGCGAGCGCGCCGAGGCGGCGGGTGTCCAGGGCCACGGTGGTCAGCGCCGGCTCGACGAGGGTGCCGAGGCCCAGGCCGTCGAAGCCCAGCACGGCGAGATCCCCGGGGACCTGGCGGCCGAGCCGGCGGGCGGCGCGCAACGCCCCGAAGGCGATGATGTCGTTGAACGTGAACACGGCGGTCAGGTGCGGGTGCCGGGCCAGGAGTTCCTGGAGCGCGCGCTCCCCGCCGTCCACGCTCTGGTCGGCGCGGGCCACCGAACCGGAGTCCAGCGCGCACGCGGACATCGCGATGTCGAACCACTCGTGCCGGACGCTCGGCTCGGAGCGTTCCGCGTGGTCCAGCATGCCGATGTGCCGGTGCCCGGCCCCTATCAGGTGCCGTATCGCCGCGTGCACGCCCGCCTCGCCGTCGATCCGGATCGAACTGAACCGCTCGGTGGGGCTCTTCCGGTCGATGAGGACGACGGGCAGCCCCCGGGTGAGCCGCGCGATCTCGTCCTCGGGCAGGCTCAGATAGCCCACCACGGCGTCCACCTGCGAGGCGATCACCTCCAGGGTGCCCCGCTCCTCCTCGACGTGGTCACCGGTGTCGTACACCACGACGTGCCAGCCGCGGCCCCGGGCCGCGTCCAGCGCGGCGGCGGCGACCTCGGTGAAGAACGGGTTGAGCAGGTCGGGGATCACCAGTCCGACGCTGATCGTGTCCTGCCGCACCAGCCCGCGGGCGAACCGGCTAGGCCGGTAGCCGAGCTCGAGGGCGGCGTCCAGGACGCGCTGCTTGGTGGAGACGCCGATCTCGCCCTTGTCGTTGAGCGCGCGTGACACGGTCTGCCGGGACACTCCCGCGGCCTCGGCCACATCGTCGATCGTCACCCTGCGGGGTCCGGTCCCCGACGACGCCATCGCTCACCTCCGTGCAGTTGCCGACGCGACCGCGTCGCAGGGACACCGAGTATGCCGGGTCCGATGTTTTGAGCCTTGACACTCCGGCGGACCGAAGCTCACACTCCCAATCAACTTCCCGTTACCGCTCCCGTGAGCGCTCACGTTACCGCTCACGGAACCTGATTCCAACCAGAAGGCATCCGCCTCCAGGTGTCAACGTCGACCCGCCTGCCGACCCTCGCCAGGCGTTCTCTGGAACGGAAGATATGAGCAGCACAGTCACTCGCACCCGCCTCGCCGCCGCGGCCGCCACAGCGGGCATCGTCGTACTCGCCGGATGCTCCTCGTCCGGTTCGTCGGACAAGGCGTCCGCCTCGTCCTGCGCGCCGGCGAAGGGCAAGGTCACCCTCCAGTACTGGAACACCGTCCCGGGCATGGACAAGGTCGTCGCCCTGTGGAACACGAAGCACCCGGACGTCCAGGTCCAGATGAAGAACATCTCCAACGACCAGTACGGGCTCATCGGCAACGCCCTCAAGGCGGGCAAGGCGCCCGACCTCGCCCAGGTCGGCTATGACGAGCTTCCCAACCTGCGCACGCAGAGCGCCTTCGTGGACGCCTCCGCCTGCAAGGCGGCCACCGCGGCCGAGTCGAAGTTCGTGCCGTGGACCTGGTCGCAGGCCAGTTTCGGCGGCACCGGTGTGTTCGCCATGCCGCAGGACACCGGCCCGATGGCCCTGTTCGTACGCACCGACCTCTTCAAGAAGTACAACGTCGCCGTCCCCACGACCTGGGACGAGTACGCGACGGCCGCCCAGAAGCTGCACAAGGCGGACCCGAACCTCGACATGACGTTCTTCGACCCGAACAACGCCGAGTGGTTCAACGGGCTCCTCTGGCAGAACGACGCCAAGATGTACGGCTACTCCGGCGACAAGTGGCAGGTCACCGTCGAGTCGGAGCAGAGCAAGCAGGTCGCCGACTACTGGCAGAAGCTGATCTCCGAGAAGGTCGTGCGCACCGACCTCGCCAACGGGTCGACGCAGATGTACGCGGCGTACCAGAAGGACCAGATCGCCAGCTATGTCGGTGCCGCCTGGGGGTACAGCGGGTTCCGCGACAACCTGCCCAAGCAGGCCGGGAAGTGGTCGATCGTCCCGATGCCGACCTGGGGCACGAGCGGCGGCTCCGGTGACTGGGGCGGTTCGACCGTCGCGTTCATGAAGGGCAGCAAGCACCTGTACGAGTCGGTCGAGTTCAACACCTGGCTGAACACCGACCCGGAGGCGCTGGCGCTGGAGAACAAGCTGGGCGGCCTCTATCCGGCGGCCAACGCCGGCCTGGACCTTCCCGCGCTGAAGCAGGGCGTGCCGTACTACAACAACCAGAAGATCTTCGACGTCTTCGCCGCCTCGTCCAAGAAGATCGACACCAGCTTCGCCTGGGGCCCCACGCAGAAGACGGTGAACCTGGCGCTCCAGGACGCGATGGCCAAGGCCGCGGCCGGGAAGGGCACGCTCAGCGACGCGCTCGCGGCCGCCCAGGCCGCCGCGCTGAAGTCGATGAAGGACCAGGCGATCCCGGCTACGGCGGGTAAGTGACCGCGGTATGACCGATCTTGCGAACCGCGCGTCCGGCGCGGTGACCATGCCCGGGGGCCGTCGCCGCCGCCTCAACGGCGGCGGCCCCCGGGCGGGCACCATCGCCGCCTTCGTCACCCCGTTCTTCCTGCCGTTCCTGCTGTTCTACCTGGTGCCGGTCGGCTACGCGCTCTGGCAGAGCGTCCGCGTCGTGCGCCGCAGCGGAGGGCAGTACGGGACCTCGTACACGACCTTCGGCGGCTTCGAGCAGTACGTGAAGGTGTTCGAGAACACCGAGTTCTGGTCCAGCATCGGCCGCATCGGGCTGTTCGGCATCGTGCAGGTGCCCGTCATGCTCTTCGTCGCCCTGACCATCGCGCTGCTCCTCGACACGCCCCTGCTGAAGGCCAAGGGGTTCTTCCGCATCACCGCGTTCATGCCGTACGCGGTGCCCGGTGTCATCGCCGCGATCATGTGGTCGTACCTCTACTCGCCCCAGCTCAGCCCCGTCGTGGACCTGCTGAACGCCATCGGACTGCACCCCGACTTCCTCGGACCCGGTGCCGTCCTGTGGTCGACCGCGAACGTCTCCACCTGGCTGTGGACCGGCTACAACATGCTGATCATGTTCTCGGCGCTCCAGTCGATCCCGCAGGAGCTGTACGAGGCCGCGAAGATCGACGGTGCGAACAACTGGACCATCGCCTGGCGGGTCAAGGTACCGATCATCGCCCCGTCGATCGTCCTGACCACGGTGTTCTCGATCATCGGCACACTCCAGCTGTACGCCGAACCGGCCGTGCTGCGGCAGATCTCCTCGAACATCTCCAGCACGTTCACCCCGAACATGCTCGCCTACACGGTGGCCTCCGGGAACAACTACCAGCAGGCCGCGGCCATCTCCGTCGTCATCGCCGTCATCACCTTCGTCTTGAGCTTCGGGTTCATGCGACTGACCTCGAAGAAGGCGGGACTGTGAGCAACAGCGACAACACCTCCATGATCCGCGAGAGCCGCGTCAGCCGTACGGCCGCCATGGCCCTGATGCTGCTGCTGACCATCTACTTCCTGCTGCCGGTCTACTTCCTGATCGTCGCGTCGACCAAGCCGCAGGGCGACCTCGCCTCCACCAACGGGCTGGCGTTCTCGCACTTCAACCTGTTCGACAACCTGCATGTCCTGTTCACCCGCAGCGACGGCATCTTCGGCCGCTGGATCCTCAACACCGTGATCTACGCGGTGCTGGGCGCGGCCGTCGGCACCCTGATCTCGGCGCTGTGCGGCTACGCCCTCGCCAAGTTCCGGTTCCGCGGCCGGGAGTTCCTGTTCTCCGTCATCCTCGGCGGCGTCCTGGTCCCCACCACCGCGCTCGCCCTGCCGCTGTTCCTGCTGTTCTCGGCGACGGGCCTGGTCAACACCTATCTCGCGGTCTTCCTGCCCAGCATCGTCAGCCCGTTCGGCGTCTATCTCGCGCGCATCTTCGCGAACGCGTCCGTGCCGCAGGAGCTGATCGAGTCGGCGCGGCTGGACGGCGCGGGCGAGTTCCGCACCTTCTTCTCGGTGGGGTTCCGGCTGATGACACCGGCCCTGGTGACCATCTTCCTGTTCCAGTTCGTGGCCATCTGGAACAACTTCTTCCTGCCGATGGTGATGCTCCAGAAGGAGTCCCTCTTCCCGATCACGCTCGGCCTGTACGAGTGGAACGGCCAGACCGCCCGGGCTCCCCTGCTGCAGCAGTCCATCATCACCGGCTCGCTGGTGTCGATCGTGCCCGTGATCATCGTGTTCATCCTGCTCCAGCGCTTCTGGCGGACCGGCCTCGCCGCCGGCTCGCTCAAGTGACCCCCACACAGAAGGTGTTCCGCGTCATGCCCGACTCCGCCGTCTTCGTGCCCCACTTCCACTGGGACCGGGAGTGGTACGAGCCGTTCCAGGTGTTCCGGCACCGCCTCGTCACCGCCCTCGACACCGTGCTGGCGACCGCCGACGCCGACCCGGACTTCCGGTTCACCGTCGACGGGCAGATGGCCGCGGTCGAGGACTACCTGGAGATGCGCCCGGAGAACCGCGACCGGGTCGCCGCCCTGGTCCGCGAGGGCCGGCTGGCCGTCGGGCCCTGGCTGATCCTGCTCGACGAGTTCCTCTGCTCCGGCGAGACCATCGTCCGCAACCTCCAGATGGGATGGGCGGCCGCGGAGCGCCTCGGCGGGGCCATGCCCATCGGCTATCTCCCGGACATGTTCGGCCACGTCGCGCAGATGCCGCAGATCCTGGCCCGCGCCGGCATCGAGCACGCCGCCCTGTGGCGCGGAGTGCCCGGCTCGGTCGACGGCCACGCCTTCCGCTGGCGCGCCCCCGACGGCTCCGAGGTCCGCACCGAGTTCCTCTTCGACGGGTACGACAACGGACTCGACGTCCTGCTGGTACCGGACCGGATCCGGGAGGCGCTCGCCGAGTACGCCGAACTGACCGCCGGGCGCTGGGGCGGCGACCCGCTCCTGGCCATGGCCGGCACCGACCACAACGCGCCCGACCCGAAACTGGGGGAGTGGCTGCGGCGGGCCTCCGGCGAGCAGCGGCCGATCACCGTCGGCACGCTCGACGAGTACCTCCGCAAGCACGTACGGGACGCGGTGACCACCGTCGTCACCGGTGAACTGCGCAGCCACGTCCGGGGCAACATCCTGCCGGGCGTGCTGTCCGTGCGGCTCGGGCTCAAGCAGCGGATGGCCCTCGCCGAGCGGACCGTCGACCACGCCGAGCGGATGAACGCCCTGTGGTCCCGGCGCGACGAGTCGCACTTCCTCGCCCTCGCCTGGCACAAGATCATCGAGTCGACCGCCCATGACTCGGTGGTCGGCTCCGGTACCGACGAGACCTGCGACCAGGTCGCCGCCCGCCTCGCCGAGGCCGCGCAGACCGCCCGGGCCGTCCGGGACGCGGCCCTCGCCGAGCCCGCCGCCCTGGTCCCGAGCGACGGTCACCTGGTCGCCAACCCGCTGCCCGTACCCCGTACCGCACTGGTCGAGGTGGACGTCGTGGCCGCACCGGAGGGGCGCACGCTGGTCGCGACCACCGCCGACGGCTCGGCACACCCCGTCCAGCTGGTCTCCGAGGCCCCGACCGTCCTCAGCGACGAGCGGCTCGACGCCTCGCAGCTCGAACGCGTGCTGCGCCGGATCCACCGCCGCGAGCTGTTCGGCCTGCTGATCGACCGCTACGAACTCACCCCGAACTCCCTGGTCTTCCACCTCGCCGAGGCACCGGACGGTCCCTTCGACCTGATGACCCTGCGCGGCGAGGTCGCCGCCGCCGCGGCCGCGCACCCGGGGGAGTGGCGGGTGCGGACGCTGGCCCAGGCCCGGGCCACCGCGCTGGTGGCCGTGCCCGTGCCCGCCTGCGGACTGGCCGCCTTCCGGGTCGAGCCGGCCGACCGGCCCGCCGCCCCGGCGCTGCGGCTGGTCACGGCGACGCCCGGCCGGCTCTCCAACGGCCTGGTCGAGGTCACGGTGGCCGCCGACGGCACCCTGGAGGTGACCGGGCCCGACGGCACCGTCCTGTCCGGAGTCGGCCGCCTCGTCGACGGCGGCGACCGGGGCGACAGCTACAACTACGCCCCTCCGGCGCACGACGTCCTCGTCTCCGAGCCGGCCCGGGTCGGCGTCGAACTCCTCGACCAGGGTCCGCTGCGGGCCCGGCTGCGCGTCACCCGCGTCTACGACTGGCCGGCCGCGCTCAGCGTGGACGACCGGGACCGGCGGGACGGCCGTACCGTCCCGACCCCCGTGGACATGGTGGTGGAGGTCCGCGCGGGCGAGCCGTTCGTCCGGATCTCCACCGCGTTCCTCAACCAGAGCGCCGACCACCGGCTGCGCTTCCACGTGCCGCTGCCCGTGCCGGTCGGCGCCTCCGCGTCGGCCGGGCAGTTCGCCGTCACCGAGCGCGGACTGACCGCCGAGGGCGGCTGGGGCGAGTACCCCCTGCCGACCTTCCCCGCGAGCTCCTTCGTGGCGGCGGGCCCGGCCACCGTCCTGCTCGACCACTCCGCCGAGTACGAACTCGTCGACGACGGCTCCGCACTCGCCCTCACCCTGCTCCGCGCCATCGGCTCGATCAGCGTCAACCTCCACCCCCTGCGCGACGAACCCGCGGCGAGCGAGATCCCCGTCCCGGGCGCGCAGGACCTGGGCATGCGCATCGAGAACCGGTTCGCCGTGCTGCCCTGGGCGAGCGGCTGGCAGGGCGCGAACGCGGTCGCGCTCGCCGAGGAGTTCCGGGCCGACGTCCTGGTCGCCCGCGGGACCGCGCCCGGCGGCGCCCCGCTGCCCCCGGACGCGACCGGTGTGCAGGTCGACGGCCGGGACGTCCAGGTGTCCGCCATCCGCCGGGTCACCGACCCGGAGCACGGGTCCGGCACCGAGGTCCGGCTGGCCGCGCTGCGGGACACCGCGTCGACCGTCCGGGTGACCGGCGCCTTCACCGAGGCCACGACCGTCGACCTGCTCGGCCGGCCGATCGCCGCGGAGACGGTCACGGGGGACGGGCTCGAACTCGCCCTCGGCTCCTGGGAGATCCGCACCGTCGTCCTCCGCTAGCGGCACAACACCCCCCAAAACCAAGAAAGTTGTGAACTCTTGCCCTCCGAGCACTCCGCGTACGTATCGGACACCGCCCCGTGGCGTGGCGCCCTGCGCCCGGCCCGCTCGTGGCTGCACTCCGACGCCCCCGCCCTCTCGCTGAACGGAAACTGGCGCTTCAGGCTGTCGCCGACGGCGGCCGTGGCCGAGGAGTTCGCGGCCGAGGACTTCGACGACCACGGCTGGGACGGCATCCCGGTGCCCGCGCACTGGGTGCTGGAGGGCGACGGCGCCTACGGCCGGCCGATCTACACGAACATCCAGTTCCCGTTCCCGATCGACCCGCCGCACGTCCCCGACGAGAACCCCACCGGCGACTACCGCCGCCACTTCGGCCTCCCCGACGGCTGGTCGGACGCCGAGCGGGTGCTGCTGCGCTTCGACGGCGTGGAGTCGCTGTTCAAGGTGTGGGTGAACGGCGTCGAGATCGGCAGCGCCAGCGGCAGCCGGCTCGCCCACGAGTTCGACGTGACGTCCGCGGTCCGCCCCGGTGACAACGTCGTCGCCGTCCGGGTGCACCAGTGGTCGGCGGCCAGCTACCTGGAGGACCAGGACCAGTGGTGGCTGCCGGGCATCTTCCGGGACGTCACCCTGCTGGCCCGCCCGGCCGGGGGCGTCGAGGACGTCTGGCTGCGCACCGGCTACGCCGACGGGCACGGCCGGATCGACCCCGAGATCACCGCCGCCGACGCCGCCTTCCCCGTCACCCTGCGCATCCCCGAACTGGGCGTCGAGCGGGTCTGGGAGACGGCGGCCGACGTGACGCCGCTCGACATCCCGGGCGTGCAGCCGTGGTCGGCCGAGGAGCCCCGGCTGTACGACGTCACCGTGTCCTCGGCCGCCGAGAGCATCGCCCTGCGGGTGGGCTTCCGCACCGTCGAGATACGCGGTGACCGCTTCCTGGTCAACGGCCGCCGGGTCGTCTTCCACGGCATGAACCGGCACGAGGCCCACCCCGAGCGCGGCCGGGTCTTCGACGAGGCGCACGCCCGCGAGGACCTGGCCCGCATGAAGCGGTTCAACGTGAACGCCATCCGCACCAGCCACTACCCGCCGCACCCCCGGCTGCTCGACCTCGCCGACGAACTCGGTTTCTGGGTCGTCCTCGAATGCGACCTGGAGACCCACGGCTTCGACAACGTCGGCTGGACCGGCAACCCGACCGACGACCCGGCCTGGCGCGCGGCCTGCCTCGACCGCATCGAGCGCACCGTCGAACGGGACAAGAACCACCCCGGCGTCGTGCTGTGGTCGCTCGGCAACGAGGCCGGGACCGGCGCCAACCTCGCCGCCATGTCGGCCTGGGTGCACGCCCGCGACCCCGAGCGTCCCGTGCACTACGAGGGCGACTACACCGGCGACTACACCGACGTCTACTCGCGCATGTACGCGACCGTGACGGAGACCGAGCAGATCGGCACGGACGGCTCCCGCGCCCCGCTGCTGGGCTGCACCCCCGCCCAGGGCGCCCGGCAGCGCACCAGGCCGTTCCTGCTGTGCGAGTACGCCCACGCGATGGGCAACGGACCCGGCGCCCTCGACCAGTACGAGGAACTGGTCCACCGTCACCCCCGGCTGCACGGCGGCTTCGTCTGGGAGTGGCGCGACCACGGCATCCTGGCCAGGACCCCGGAGGGAACGCCGTACTACGCCTACGGCGGCGACTTCGGCGAGGTCGTGCACGACGGCAACTTCGTCATGGACGGCATGGTGCTGAGCGACGACGTGCCGACGCCCGGACTCCACGAGTTCAAGGCGGTCGTGCAGCCGATCCGCTTCGCATTCGACGGCGACCGGCTCTCGATCACCAACCTGCGGCACTCCGCCGACACCTCCGACCTGCGCTTCAGGTGGCGCGTCGAGCACGACGGCACCCTCGTGGCGTCCGGGGACCTGAAGGTCCCGGCGGTGGCCGCGGGCGAGTCGGGGCAGGTGCCGCTGCCGCCGGTCCCGGTCGCCCCGGACGCCGAGACCTGGCTGACGGTCGAGGCGGTGCTGGCGGCCGAGACGGCCTGGGCGCCCGCGGGACACGAGATCGCCACCGCCCAGCAGGACCGTTCGGAACGGCGGCCGGTGCCCGCCGTGCGGCGCCGGACCGGCTGGCGGCCGGACGAGGGCACCCTGACCCTCGGCATCGCCGAGTTCACCGGCGGCTCCCTCACCCGCCTCGCCGGACGCGCCGTGACCGGTCCGCGACTGGAGCTGTTCCGGGCGCCCACCGACAACGACGAGGGCACCTCCGACCGGCTGGAGGGCAGCGACGCCAGTCTCGCCGAGGTGTCCAGCGCCGACCTGTGGCGCCGCGACGGACTCGACCGGCTGACCGCACGGCGCATCGGCGTGGAGCGGACCGCGGACGCCCTGCGCACCGTCGACCGGGTCTCCGCCGCGCACTCCGCGCTGTCGGTGACGGTGGAGACCGTGTGGTCTCTCGAGGACGGCGAGCTGGAACTGCGCGTGGAGATCGAGCCCGCGCGCGGCTGGACGACGGTGTGGCCGCGCATCGGGGTGCGCTTCGAACTGCCCGACGGGACGGCCCCCGTGGACGGCGCCGACTGGTTCGGCCTGGGCCCGCACGAGTCCTACCCGGACAGCCTCCGCGCGGCCCGCACCGGCCGCTTCTCCGCCGCCGTCGCGGACCTCGCGGCCGGCTACGCACGCCCCCAGGAGACCGGCCACCGCTCCCGGCTCCGCCGCCTCACCCTGACCAGCGCCGACACCGGGGTACTGCACCTCACGGCGCTCCCCGACACCCAGGGACGGCGCCCCGGCTTCACCCTGGCCCGGCACACCCCCCAGCAGCTCGCCCGGGCCGCCCACCCCTACGAACTCCCGGAGTCCACCACCAGCCACCTCATCATCGACGCGGCCCAGCACGGACTCGGCTCCCGGGCCTGCGGACCGGACGTGTGGCCCGAGTTCGCGCTGCGCCCCGAGGCCCGCACGATCAGGCTGCGCGTGACCGGGGGCCAGGTACCGCCCGCCGTCTGACGCTGTCCCGAACGGGGGCTCCGGCAGCGGTGTTTGACATCCGCCGAGAGTGCGAATGAAAATTCATTCACACTCTTGGCGGATGCGCCGGACGACAGGGACGGAAGCCCCATGCGATATGACGGAAAGACCGCACTGATCACCGGGGCGTCCTCGGGCATCGGCGCCGCGTTCGCCCGCGAACTGGCCGCGCGCGGATGCCACTGCGTCCTGGTCGCCCGCCGCAAGGACCGGCTGGACGAACTGGCCGCCGAGCTGACGCACCGCCACGGCGTCACCGTGGACGTGCTCCCCGCGGACCTCTCCCTGCCCGACGCCGCCACGCGGATCCGGGCGGCGACGGACGCCCTCGGGCGTCAGGTGGACGTGCTCGTCAACAACGCCGGCTTCGCCACCTACGGCAGATACGACACCATCGACCCCGGCCTCGACCACGATGTGGTGATGGTCAACGCGGCCGCCGTCGCCGACCTCGTCCATGCCTACCTTCCGGACATGCTGGAGCGGCGTGCGGGCGTCGTCGTCAACGTCTCCTCGGCCGGAGCCTTCCAGCCCATGCCGTACCAGGCCGTCTACGCGGCCACCAAGGCGTTCGTGCAGTCCTTCAGTGAGGCGCTCTGGGCCGAGACCCGTGGGCGCGGCGTCCGGGTCACCGCCTGCTGCCCGTCGGCCACCGACACCGAGTACTTCGACGTGCTGGGCAACGAGGACGAGGCGCGGTTCGGTCCCAAGAGGTCACCCCGGAGCGTGGTGACCGCCGCCCTGCGCGCCGTCGACCGGCGCCGGCCGCTCGTCGTGGTCGGCGTCCCCTGGAAGATCACGGCCTTCACCCCGCGTCTGCTGCCCCGCGGCCTCATGGCCAGGTTCGGCGAACGGCTCCTGCGCCCGCGCTCGTCCGGGGCCTGAGCGGCCACCGGCCTCCTCGCCGCCGCCCACCCCGGGCGGGTGGACCCGGTACGCCCGGACGCCACGGACACGGCCGAGGCCGAGCCCGCCGCACGGGACCGGGGTGTGCGACGGGCCGTCGCGGCCCGGGAGAAGCGCACCCGGGCCGTCGGCTCCGCCTAGCCGGCCCCGACCGCCGGCTCCGTCACCCACCCCGCCGCCAGCACCAGCCGCGTCTCCCGGTGCACGGCGAGGAAGCCGAACGGGCGGTCGAAGGTGGCCCGGACGACGGTCGACTCGTGCCGGTACTGCGGCGGGCCGCCGCCCGGCGCCGCCAGTACGGCCGTCACCGCGGCGGCCCGGAAGCCCAGCGGCCCGAACTCCGCGACCGCGGACTGCCCGGCCGCCCCGATGGCCAGCGGCGCGGCGCTGATGCCGGGAAAGTGCCCCTCGCGGGCGTCGGCCGCCGTGGAGAGCCCGAACAGACCGTGCAGTTGCAGCAGATCGTGGTCCGCGCGCACCTCGAAACCGACGGTCGTCACATCGAGTTGCACGGAGTCCGGGGTGGCCGACGGCAGCCGCTCCACGGCCACCCCCGGACCCGCCTGCCCGTAGGGGAGCTGGCCGCCGGTGGTCACCGGCAGGGCGCGCTCCAGGACGCCGATGCCGGTGTGCAGCACCTGCCCGGGCGCCATCCCCTCCTCGCCGAGCAGCAGATGCACGTCGAGGGAGTTGCCGCCCAGGACCTTCAGCGTGGTGACGTGCCCGTCCGGGCCCGCGGTCACCCCGATCCGGTCCGTGCGGACACTGCTGCGGTGCAGACCGGCCAGGGTGCGGCCCTGCCACGGCCCGGAACCGGGCCGCAGCACGGTCTCCCGGAACGGCTGGCGCCAGTCCGTGTGCAGGGCCAGCGCGGTCGCGAGCACCATCCGGGCGCCCTCGGTGAGCTTGACCGGCATCCGCTCGACCAGCCCCTCGGTGCGCTTGGCCGCCCACGCGTCCAGCGCCTCCTGGGAGGCCGCGGGGTCGGCGCCGAGCGCCCCGTGCGCGTCGGCGGGCAGCCCGGCCGCCCACTGCTCGCGCAGCTCCAGCGCACGGTCGGTCCACAGTCCCAGGGCCGCCCCGACACCGTGCATCGAGGCGAGCCCGCCGAGTAACTCCCGTGCACCGGCCGCCGCTTGGTCCGCTTGCAGCCCCACGGCCCGGGTCAGTTCGTCCCGGGCGGGGCCCGCGGCGCCGTCGGCGAGGAAGGCCAGCAGGGGCCAGACACCGGCGGCCGAGAAGACCGTGCCCTGTCTGGTCCGCTGCGCCCAGCGTGCGGTGAGCGCGTTGACGGCGCTGACGGTGTCGTTCATCGGTCGTCCTTCCAGGAGTACTCGGGGAAGGGCAGGGGATCCCCGACCCGGCCCGCCGCGGGGGCGAGACGGGAGTGCCGGCGCGGGGCCAGGAAGCCGAAGCGGCCGCCCAGCGCGCGGTCGGCGCGTTCACCGCGCGCACGACCGCTCTCCCCACCCTCATTCCGCCCCCGCTCACGGCGCGCTTACGATGCGCGCAGTCGTACGTCAGTTCAGCTGTCCGTTTCACGCGGCCAGACGCCCCCTCAGGAGCAAGGTACCGGTGTCCATACCTCCGCCTCCCGGCCCCCAGCAGCCACAAGGGCCGTACCAGCCGCCCCAGACGGGCCTGCCGCAGTACCCGCAGTATCCGCAGGGACCGTACGGACAGCAGCCGCCCTACCCCTCGCCGTACCAGCCCTGGGGCCAGGGCTACAGCCCCTACGCCGTCCCGGCGCCCGTCAACGGCCTCGCCATCGCCTCCCTCGTGCTCGGCCTGCTGTGCTGTCTGCCGGGCGTGGGACTGGTGCTGGGACTGGTCGCGCTGAGCCAGATCCGCAAGCGCGGTGAGCGCGGCACGGCGATGGCGGTCGTCGGCTCGGTGTTCTCCGGGATCGGGCTGGCCCTGTGGGTGCTGCTGCTCGCCACCGGCGGCGCGGCCAGCTTCTGGGAGGGCGTCAAGGAGGGCGCGAACGACCGCTCCAGCCTCTCGCTGTCCACCGGCGACTGCTTCGACACCCCGGACCACTCGCTCGACGACGACCTGATCACCGACGTCACGCACGTCGCCTGCGACGGTGAGCACGACGGCGAGGTCTTCGGCACCTACGACCTCAAGGGCACCGGCTACCCGGGCGACGACGCGGTCGGCGGCTCCGCGGACCAACGCTGCTACGCCCTGGAGGAGACCTACTCCTTCGACGTCTGGGCGGTCCCCGACGACGTCGCCGTGTACTACTTCACGCCCAGCGAGGACAGTTGGACGGCCGGGGACCGCAGTGTCGTCTGCGCCTTCGGCAGCGCCACGAAGGGTGACAGGCTCACCAGCTCGTACCACGAGAGCGCCGACTCCTACGCCCCCGAACAGGTCGCCTACCTCAAGGCCGCGCACGTCCTGAACGCCGCCCTGGACACCGCGCCGGACTCCGACTACATCGAGGACGACCTGCCCGGGAACAAGGCGTGGGCGGGCCGGGTGGCCACGGCGCTCGGCAAGCAGTCGGCGATGCTGCGCTCGTACGAGTGGACCGCGGACACGAAGCAGCCGGTCCTCGCCCTGGCCGCCGACCTCGACAAGGCGCGCGCCGAGTGGGCGAAGGCCGCGAAGGCGCCGGACGTCGATACCTTCTACGCGCCTTACGAGAAGGGGACCAAGCTGATCGACCCGCACCGCACGGTGACCGTACGCAAAGCTCTGGGCCTCGCCACCGTCCCGCCCGCGTACGACGACGGAAGCGGCGACTCCGGCAGCGGAGGAAGTGGCTCCGGTATGCAGGTGTGACCGTGGCTATAGCGGGGAGAAAGTGCCTGCGTAAAGCCTTCCCTGGCCGTATGTCATCACATCGAGTGATTCTCTGGCCTTTGCTTGCATGGCACAACCCACGGTTGCCAGGCTGTTGCTGTCTGTACAACCTGATGGGAGCGGCCAGTGACTTTCGGTGAGCAGCCGGCGTATCTGCGTGTCGCGGGTGATCTCCGTAAGAAGATCGTCGACGGTTCGCTGCCCCCTCACACCCGGCTCCCCTCCCAGGCCCGCATCCGCGAGGAGTACGGCGTCTCCGACACCGTCGCCCTGGAGGCCCGCAAGGTGCTGATGGCCGAGGGGCTGGTCGAGGGCCGCTCCGGCTCCGGGACCTATGTGCGCGAGCGGCCCGTGCCCCGGCGGTTGGCCCGCTCCGGGTTCCGCCCGGTCGGCGGCGCCACCCCGTTCCGGCAGGAGCAGTCCGACGCGGCCGCGCGCGGCACCTGGGAGTCGCGCAGCGAGCAGGCCGAGGCCGGTGCCGTGATCGCCGACCGGCTGGGCATCCACGTCGGCGACCGTGTGATGCGCACCCGGTACCTGTTCCGGGACGCGGGTGAGCCGATGATGCTCTCCACCTCCTGGGAACCCCTCGCGGTCACCGGCCGCACGCCCGTGATGCTGCCCGAGGAGGGCCCCCTCGGCGGCATGGGCGTGGTCGAGCGGATGCGGGCCATCGACGTCATCGTGGACAACGTCACCGAGGAGGTCGGCGCCCGCCCCGGCCTGGCCGAGGAACTGCTCACCCTGGGCGGTGTCCCCGGTCATGTCGTCCTGGTGATCCAGCGGACGTACTACGCCTCCGGCCGCCCGGTGGAGACCGCGGACGTCGTCATCCCGGCCGACCGGTACCGCGCCGCGTACCACCTCCCCGTGAAGTAGCGCACACCCTTGCGATAGTTGACGTCTCGACGGTCTCTGTCAGGGCCTGGGCCCGGCCGCTATGATCTGGCCGTTCTCGCAGGTGGTCCCGGCTCTCCCCGGTATGCCTCCGACTGGAAGTGACGGGTGCGCGAACGGCGCGTTCGTCATCGCGCGCCCCCACCGTTCTGGCTGGTTGCGTACCTCTTTGTGAAAAGCCGTATTCGCTGCGTAAAGGTTAGGCGTACGCTCGGGCATATGCGGAGTGCGGTTTCCTTAGCGGGGCGGGGATGGGCGGGAGCCGGGAGAAACGGAGGGGCGCGATGACGGAAGGCACGGTCTCTCTCCCCTGGCTCGTCATACGGCAGGACGACAACGGCAATCGCTACCGCGTCGGCCGGTACGCGACCCGGGCCGAGGCGCAGAAGATCGCCGACAGTCTCGACGACCGCGGACACAAGCAGCTCTACTGGGTCGAACGCATCGGCCTCGGCAACGGCAGCGGGGACGCCGGCAGGCGCAACTGACCCTCCATCGCCTCCCGTAGGCTCCGGACCATGAGCGAACGGATCGTGGTGGTCGGAGCCGCGCTGCTCGACGCCGGCCGCCTGCTCGCGGCCCGCCGCAGCGCACCCCCGGAGCTGGCCGGCCGCTGGGAACTGCCCGGCGGCAAGGTCGAGCCCGGCGAGACCCCCGAACAGGCCCTGGTGCGCGAACTGCGCGAGGAACTGGGCGTGGAGGCGGAGCCGCTGACGCGGGTGCCGGGGGAGTGGCCGTTGCGCGAGCCGTACGTCCTCCAGGCCTGGACGGCCGCCCTGCGCCCGGGTTCCCCCGCCCCGAAGCCCCTCCAGGACCACGACGAGCTGAGGTGGCTGACCCCGGACGAACTCTGGGACGTGAACTGGCTCGACCAGGACGTGCCGGCGGTACGTGAGGTGGCCGCGTTGGCGGGTTGGCGGGGGCAGGGGCGAAGCCCCGCTCCCGTCAGGGGCGCGGGGAACTGCGCGACAAGCCCACGCGGCGCCGCACCCGCCCGGCAACCGCACCCCCCGAGCTCGTAGGCGCACGGGCCACTCTCGTACGCCGTTCGAGCCACAGTGCGCCCTCCCATGCGGTACTGCATCCCGGTAACCGGGTATGTGCCCATTAACCCCACGAAACCGGACATGGGTGGGCTCGCGGCCAGCGATGCGACTGGGAAGTGATCGGTGTGATCGACACCGAAGGTGACACCGCCGATTGGACCTTTCCCGCGGAACCGGGCGCCGTGCGCACCGCCCGGACCGCGGTCCGTGACCAACTGACCGGCTGGGGTCTCGACGGCCTCGCCGACATCGCCGCCCTGCTGGTCAGCGAGCTGGTCACCAACTCGCTCCGGCACGCCACCGGCCCCATCGGCGTCCGCCTGGTCCGCCCCGCCGGCCTCGGCGACACCCTCCGTGTGGAGGTCTCCGACCCGCTCCCGGACCCGCCGCGCGAGCGCGCCGCCAGCCCCGACGACGAGAGCGGCCGCGGTCTCCAGCTGGTCGCCGGGTCCTCGCGCAGTTGGGGTACCCGGCCCGGCGACACCGGGAAGACGGTCTGGTTCGAGCTGGCGGTACCCGGCCGGGCGGGGTGAACGGGGTGTACACGCAGCGCTACGACGTCCACTCGCCGGAGTGGCCGGGGAATGGGTGCCGGAGTACGTGATTCGACGGCGTGTTCCCTGGTTAGAAGACTGGAAGTGTTGTCACGGTCCGGTCCGGAAATCGTCGGGACCGTGCTGTGATCGTGAACACCGTGTCAGGCGGCGCCGTAGTGCTGGATACTGCGGGCAGCCGCCCCCGGTGACCGGTGCCGGGTGCGGTGAGCTGGAGGGGACGGTTCGCGTGAGCGAGATACCAGCTAAGGCCACGGAGTCCGAGGACCCGTCGGACGGTGCGAGGGCGGGGACGGCGGAGACAGCCGCGGCCCTGGGCGACGCCATGTGGCAGAGCAGCCCACCCGGCTCGATCTACGACTACATCAAGGTCGCCTCGTTCTCCATCGGCGCCGGCGGGCTGGTCGACCAGTGGAGCCTGCGCGCCGAGCAGATCTTCGGCATCCCCGCGGAGCGCGCCGTCGGCATGGATCCGATCGAGGCGTTCATAGACCCGGACCTGCGCGAGCGCGGCCAGCGGAAGATGGCGGAGATCCTGGACGGGCGGGAGTGGACCGGTGTGGTCCCGTTCCGGATGCCCGACACGGCGGACGGCGAGCGCGGTGAGGAGGGCCTCGCCGAGGTCTACGTCATGCCCACCCGCACCGCCGAGGGCGAGAACGCGGCCGTGTGCATAGTGGTCGACGTCCGCACCCTGCGCAGCATCGAGACCGACCTCGCCGCCTCGCAGTCGATATTCGGTCAATCTCCGTTCGGCTTCCTGCTGATCGATCCCGACCTGCGGATCCGCCGTGCCAACGTGCGGTTCTCCTCCATCTTCGGCGGCAGCCCCGACGACCACCGCGGCAAGGGCGTCCACGACTACCTGCCGCGTTCCGAGGCCGAGCGGGTCGCGGCCACCTTGCGCCGGGTCCTGGAGACCGGCAACTCCATCACGGACATGCACGTCACGGGGTTCGTGCCGGGCTCCGAGGAGCGCCGGCACTGGTCCATCAACCTCTACCGGGTGCACAGCGGCACCGGCCGCCCCATCGGCATCGCCTGGCTCGGCCTGGACATCACCGCCCGCCGCGCCGCCGCCCGCGAGGCCGCCGCGGCCCGGCGGAATCTCGCCCTCCTCAACGAGGCTGGCGCCCGCATCGGCAACTCCCTCGACCTGGAGACCACCGCCCGCGAACTCCTCGACGTGGTCGTCCCCGGCTTCTGCGACCTCGCCACCGTCGACCTCTACCAGGGTCTGCTGGCGGGCGACGAGCGGCCGCCCGGACTCTCCGACGGCAGCGCGGAGCTGCGCCGGGTCGCCTTCGCCAGCGCGGTCTCCGACGCGCCCTTCGTGGGCGGCGGCGCCCCGGTCGCCGTCGGCGCGGTCCACCACTACCCCTTCAACTCGCCCTGTGCGGACGCCCTGCGCACCGCCCGCCCGCAGCATGTGCCGGCCGAGGAGGGCGGCCTCGTCCAGTCCACCCTCGCCGTCCCGATGGTCGCCCACGACACGGTCGTCGGCCTCGCCCAGTTCGCCCGCACCAAGGGCAGCGAGCCGTTCGGCGACCGCGACCGGGACCTCGCCGTCGAACTGGCGGCCCGCGCGGCCGTCTGCATCGACAACGCGCGCCTGTACCGCCGTGAGCACGAACGCGCGTTGATACTGCAACGGTCCCTGCTCCCGCCCGGCGACCCCGAGGCGTCCGGCCTGGACATCGCGTGCCGCTACCTGCCCGGCAACGCGGCCACCGAGGTCGGCGGCGACTGGTTCGACGTCATCGAACTCCCCGGCCACCGCACGGCGCTGGTGGTCGGCGACGTGATGGGCCGAGGGCTGCGCGCGGCGGTCGCGATGGGCGAACTGCGCACGGCGGTCCGTACGCTGGCCCTGCTCGACCTCGAACCCGCCGAGGTCCTCTCGGCGCTGGACGAGATCGCGCGCGGCCTCGGCACCCCCGGCGGGGTCCAGCAGGCCACCCGCACGGCCCGCCAGCCCCGCGACGCCGACCTCTCCGAGGTCTACCTCGCGACCTGCGTGTACGCCGTCTACGACTCCGTCACCAGGCGCTGTACGTTCGCCAACGCCGGCCATCTGCCGCCGGTTCTCGTCGAGCCCGGCGAGGACGCCCTGATGCTGGACGTGCCGCCCGGCATGCCGCTCGGCGTCGGCGGCGAGCCTTTCGAGGAGGTCGAGGTCGAACTCCCCGAGGGCGCGCTGCTCGCCCTCTACACGGACGGCCTGGTCGAATCCCGCGACCATCCCCTCGACGAGGGGCTCCAGGCGTTCGTCGGGGCGCTCACGGACCCCTCCCAACCCCTCGAGGACGTCTGCGACCACGTCCTGAACACCCTCGACACGCACCACGGCGAGGACGACATCGCGTTGCTGATGGCACGTGTACAGGGGCTGCCGGCCGAGTCGGTCGGCGACTGGACGCTGCCGCGCGAGCCGCGCAGTGTGGGCCGCGCCCGTGAGTACGCGCGCGGCCAGCTGCTCAGCTGGGACCTGGAGCCGCTGGTCGACACGGCGGAGCTGCTGGTCAGCGAGCTGGTCACCAACGCGCTGCGGTACGGCGAGGGGGAGATAAGGCTCCGTCTCCTCCTCGACCGCACCCTGGTGTGCGAGGTGTGGGACTCCGGCCTGGTCCAGCCGAGGCGCCGGCGGGCCCGCGACACGGACGAGGGCGGGCGGGGGCTCCAACTCGTCGGGCTGCTGAGCGCGGCGTGGGGCTCCCGCCGGACGCCGCGTGGGAAGACCGTGTGGTTCGAACTCCCCCTGCCCGACGGCGAAACGGGCCTGACAGACCCAGCGGAGGCGCTGCTCAGCCTGTTCTGACAGGGGCGACACCGGCCGTGCCACGAGTGCGACCCCGTCGCGGCCGTTCGCGCAGTTCCCCGCGCCCCTGGTGGGGGTGCGGCCGTTTTGCCCCGTGCGGCGCCGTCGTGGTTGTGCGCGCGGTTCTCCGCGCGTCTGGTGGGGGTGCGGCCGGTTCGCTCCGTGCGGGGCCGTCGTGGTTGCTCGCGCAGTTCCCCGCGCCCCTTTCAGGGGCGGTACGGCTGACGCCCCTGAAAGG
>NZ_JBHXSK010000012.1:213334-235600 GCF_042716195.1 Streptomyces sp. NPDC058683 | reverse complement strand
CCGCCGTTTCGGCGGCGGCCGGACCTCCTGCCGCGCCCGGTGCCGGCCTTCCGGTCCGGTCGGGATGCCGCCGGTGTCGCCGGCTGGGGGATCTCGATGACGACGGGCACGCCGGAAGGCTCGCGGGCGCCGGTGATGGTGGCCAGCTCCGCGTCGCTCGACGTGATGCGGGCCGTGCGGGGGCTGATGCCCGCGTCCGACATGAGCTGCGTGACGTCCCGTTTCTGGTCGGGCAGGACCAGGGTGACGACGCTGCCGGAGTCGCCGGCGCGGGCCGTACGGCCGCCCCGGTGGAGGTAGTCCTTGTGGTCGGCGGGGGGATCGACGTTCACGACGAGGTCGAGGTCCTCGACGTGTATGCCCCGGGCCGCGACGTTCGTCGCCACCAGCGCGGTGACCTGGCCGTTCTTGAACTGTTCCAGCGTCCGGTTCCGCTGCGGCTGGGAACGGCCGCCGTGCAGCGCCGCCGCGCGGACACCCACCGACAGGAGCCGCTTGGTGAGCCGGTCGGCGGACCTCTTGGTGTCGAGGAAGAGGATGACCCGGCCGTCACGGGCGGCGATGCGCGTGGTGACGGCCTTCTTGTCGGTCTCGTCCTGGACGTGGAGCACGTGGTGCTCCATGGTGGTCACCGCGCCCGCGGACGGGTCCACGGAGTGCACCACGGGGTCGGTCAGGAACCGCTGTACCAGGCGGTCGATGTTGCGGTCCAGGGTGGCCGAGAAGAGCATGCGCTGTCCGTCGGGCCGCGCTTGCTGGATCAGCTTGGTGATCTGCGGCAGGAAGCCCATGTCGGTCATCTGGTCGGCTTCGTCCAGCACCGTGATGCGTACGCCGTCGAGCACGCAGTCCCCGCGTTCCACGAGGTCGTTGAGCCTGCCGGGAGTCGCCACGAGTACTTCGGCGCCGCGCCGGAGCGTACTGGCCTGCTTGGTGATGGACAGTCCGCCGACCACGGTGGCCAGCCGGAGGTTCACGGCGGTCGCGTAGGGGGTCAGCGCGTCCGTCACCTGTTGGGCGAGTTCACGGGTGGGCACCAGCACGAGGGCGAGGGGTGCCTTGGGCTCCGCGCGCAGTCCGGCCGTGCGGGCCAGGAGCGCGAGCCCGAACGCGAGGGTCTTGCCGGAGCCGGTGCGCCCCCGTCCCAGCAGGTCACGGCCGGCGAGCGAGTTGGGCAGCGTGGCGGCCTGGATGGGGAAAGGGGTGGTGACGCCTTGCGCGGTGAGGGTCTTCAGCAGTCCCGCGGGCATGTCCAGCCCGGCGAAGTCCTCGACGGCGGGAAGTGCGGGCGTCGTGCTTTCCGGCAGCCGGAACTCCCTTGGCGACGACGAGGGCGGTGGAGGTGACGAGGCGCGCCGGTTGGGCTTCTGGGGCCTGCGGGGCATGCAGCTTTCTGCCTTCCTGGAAACAGCACAAACCGGGGTCCGCACCATGGCGGTGCCGACCCCGGTGGGCGGATACGCGTCCGGCGATCAGGCGGGGACGATGTTCTCCGCCTGCGGGCCCTTCTGGCCCTGCGTGACGTCGAAGGAGACCCGCTGGCCCTCCTGGAGCTCACGGAAGCCCTGGGTCGCGATGTTCGAGTAGTGGGCGAAGACGTCGGGGCCGCCGCCGTCCTGCTCGATGAAGCCGAAACCCTTTTCGGCGTTGAACCACTTCACGGTTCCCTGTGCCATGACCTTCTCCGTTCTGTAGGCAGAGGCCCCATCCGGAGATGCCGGAAAACGAATAATGCGCCTGCAGGAGAAACATCCCGGCAGGCGCACATAGGCTTGTGGGTACCACAACTGCAACATAAGCAGCTTAGCACAGCTCGGCGACGTGTGAGTCGGGTGACGTCGTTCCGGTGACAGTGGTCCGGAGCCCGGGGGGCTCGTCAGAGCTTCCCGCCGATCTCACAGGCCTGGCACGGCGGCCGGCCGCAGGTGCACTGCATGATGGCGTCGAGGACCTCATGGTCGTGGTACAGGCACTCGTCCTTGCACGTGTGGCGCGGGATGAACCCTGCCGGGATCTCGCCGGGCCACGGCTCATGGCCCTCCCGGCAGCGGACGAACCGCTCGGGGTCGGTGGAGTGCAGTTCGTGCATGCTCGACCGCGCCTCGTCCTCCAGTTCGCGCACTCGCTCCACCAGAGCCCTGAGCTCGGCGGCGATGCCGGAGTACCGGTCGGCGCCGGTCCTCACGTGCGCGGCCCGCAGCGCCATCGCCGCGTTGCCCAAAAACCTGCCGGCATCCTGAAGGTCGGTCACGTGGTGCATCTGAATTCCGGTCACACCCCGGACCCACACTGCGTCCATGCTCACTGATCCGCCTTCCCGGCATCCGCCTGGTTTTCCTACGAGAGATTACCCGCGGCGCCGGTATCCCTACATATCGAGAATCAATCTATTTATGGACGCTAAAGGTCCGGCCGGGGCCCGTCCAGTAAATCGTGGGTGAATCGGATCACAGCCGTATTGGTGGATCTTCTATTCGATCTGCAACTGATTTCCTGTCCGCCGGACGTCCCCCGCCCGTGTCGGTCATCCGGCGACTGTGTAGGAACTCGCTCCCGTCCCGGCGAGCCCACCGCCTTCGACGATCAGGTACTCCGGGCGGATGGGGCGACCGTCGAGCCAGCATTCCAGGATCTCCCGCGTACCGGCTGCGTAGCGCGCCTGCGCCGAGAGGGTCGACCCGGACACGTGCGGCGTCATCGCCTCGTAGGGCATGGTGCGCCAGGGATGGTCGGGCGGTGGCGGCTGCGGGTACCAGACGTCACCGGCGTAACCGGCCAGCTGGCCGCTGCCGAGGGCCCGCACCACGGCGTCCCGGCCGACGATGAGCGCCCGTGCGGTGTTGACGATGTACGAACCGCGCTTCATGGCCCCGATCAGCTCGTCGTCGAAGAGGTTCTGTGTCTGTGGATGCAGCGGAGTGTGGATCGAGAGCACGTCGACGGAGGAGGCCAGCGAACGGGCGTCGGGATGCCAGGTCAGCTCCAGCTCCTCCTCGACCTCCTTGGCCAGCCGGCGCACGTCGCAGTAGTGCAGCGTGACGTCGAACGGCTTGAGGCGGCGCAGTACCGCCTGGCCGATGCGGCCGGAGCCGAGGACGCCGACGTCCATGCCTTCGAGGTCGTAGGCGCGCGAGACGCTGTCGGCGATGTTCCAGCCCTTCTTGGCGGTCACCCACTCGTGAGCCGGCATGTAGTTGTGCACCAGGGTCAGAATCTGCATCACGGCGTGCTCCGACACGCTGATGCTGTTGCTGAACGTCACCTCTGCCACGGTCATGCCGTGGTCGATGGCGCTCGGCAGGTCGACGTGGTCCGACCCGATCCCCGCGGTGATCGCGAGTCTGAGCCGGGGAGCCGCGGCGATGCGCTCGGGGGTCAGATAGGCGGGCCAGAACGGCTGCGAGACGACCACGTCGGTGTCGGGAAGCTCGCGGTCCAGGGTGGAGTCCGCCCCTTCCTTGTCGCTCGTGACGACGAGGGTGTGGCCCCGGTCCTCCAGGAACCGGCGCAGCCCCAGTTCTCCTGAGACGCAGCCGAGGAGGTGTCCCGGGGTGAAATCGATGGCCTCCGGGGTCGGCGCTGTCTGACCGCCCGGATAGCCGTTGATGGTGGGAATCTCGTCGCGGGCGTAGTCGGGAGGGTAACCGCCCACGGGATCCGGATAGAGCACCGCAAGGATTTTCGCCATGGCCGTCCTCCATCGGTGGGGCCACTGCTCCGGTAAACGGGTAGGGGGCCGGCAAACCGGTCGAACACCGATGATCTTGAATTTTAGTCGAGTGTGCGCTTGCGCGGCAATCCCCGGGGATAATGGGGAGGTGTTCCGGTGGATAGGGATGCGGCTATTTCGATGAGGCCTGTGACGGGAGTTCGGGAGCCGTTCCGTGCACGTCTGCGCGGGGGTGTCCTGGCGGCGGTCGCGCTCGGCGGCCTGCTGGGCGGGACGGCCCGTTACGCACTGGTGCTGGCCTTCCCCGCCCGAGGGACGGCGTTCCCGTGGACGACGTTCGCCGTCAACGTGTCCGGGGCGTTCGTGCTGGCGCTGCTGCTCGTGTATGTGTTCGAGATCTGGCCGCCGACCCGGTACGTGCGGCCGTTCGCCGCCGTCGGCTTCCTCGGCGCCTTCACCACCTTCTCGACCTGGATGGTCGACACCGATCGCCTGCTGGGCCACGGCCACTACGCGGCCGCGGCGTTGAACATCTCCGGGAGCCTCTTCGCCGGTCTGGCCGTCACCGTTCTGGGCCTGGCCGTCGGCAGGCTGACATCGGCCCGGCGCATGCGGCTCGACGCGCGGCGCGGGCGCGTCCGCCGGTACGGCTGGTGGGTACGGTGATCCTCCTGCTCGCCGTCGCTGCGGCGGCCGCCGCAGGGGCGGTTGCGCGTTACGTACTCGACCAGTACGTGCAGTACCGGCGCCCGGGCACGTTCCCCCTCGGCACCTGGCTGATCAACGTGACCGGCTCGTTCGTGCTGGGGCTGCTGGTGGGCCTCGGCGCACGGCACGCACTGCCGGAGCAGGTCGTGACCATTGGCGGCGTCGGTTTCTGCGGCGCCTATACGACGTTCTCCACCTTCAGTTACGAGCTGGTCCACCTGCGTGAGAAAGGGCAGGCCGGCAAATCCCTGCTGTACGCCGTTTCGAGTATTGCGGTGGGTCTTGCGGCAGCGGCGGCGGCGCTCGCCCTCGGGTCGTCATGAGAAGGTCCGCGCCCGGCCGTTCGGTACTTGACACCGGGATTCACGAGACGTCTCCTTGAAGGTAGGAAATGCGCTGTGGCGTGCGCCGGTCGGTGCGCACCGCACGCACTCGGGTTTGCCGGCGTCCACCGGCATCCGGAGGCCTTGATGGCAACCTATGAATATCTATGCAGCCGATGCGGGTCTTTCGACGTGAAGTTGGCGATCGGGACGGCACCCAACGCATATGGCTGCCCTGTCTGCGCAGGCGCCGCGAGACGTGTGTACTCCTCGCCCGGCCTCACGCTGACCTCGCACGAGGTCGCCGCCCTCCATCTCCAGGAGGAGCAGGCGCGTGAGGCCCCGGCGGTGGTCTCCCAACTGCCGTCACGCAGAAGGGTGCACCCGCACCCCGCACTCTCGCGGCTGCCGCGTCCCTGAAGGCGGTGGTCGGCCAGCAGAACGTCTCATGCGGGGGTTTCGGCGTCGGAACACGACGTCGTTCCCGTAGCGGTGTGCGGAATGCGGAATCACGCAACGCGGGCCGGGAGCCGAGCCTTATTCTCGGCGGCTCATCGGCGGTTCTGGCGCCACGCGATCCCGCTCCCCACGCGGACTTAGGAGGTGTGTCCCCGTGGGAAACGTGGGACTGCTCTTCGTCGGTGCGGTGCTGTTCATGAACGGACTGCTGCTCCTCGGGAAGGTCGATGCCCGAGCAGGAGCGGTGTTCAACCTCTTCATAGGCGCACTGCAGGTACTGACGCCGACTTACCTCATCTTCACCGCGAACGATGACCCCATGAAGATCCTGGCGGCGTCCGGAATCTACCTCTTCGGCTTCACCTACCTCTATGTGGGTGTCGGCCTGCTCGCCGATCTCGACAGCACCGGCGTCGGCTACTACTCGCTGTTCGTGGCAATTGTCGCCCTGGGGTATTCGTACGCCAATTTCCGGCTCCTCAAGGACTATCCCTTCGGGGTCATCTGGCTCTACTGGGCCTACCTGTGGTTCCTGTTCTTCCTGCTGCTCGGTCTCAAGAAGGACGGCCTCAAGGTCTACACCGGTTGGGTCACGGCGATCGAAGGCTGGGTCACCGGTGTGATTCCCGCCGGGCTGCTGCTCTCCGGCTACTGGAAGCACCCCACCGAGATCGCCATCGCACTGGCGGTCTTCGGCGTCGTGGTCTTCGCGGGGCTGTGGCCGCGCACCCACAGAACGCCCCGGCCGACCTCAGCGGCGCCGCGGGTCGGAGGTGCGGGCGCACCAACGTGACCGGATCAGAATCTAGGAGTTCTCATGCCTGAAATCCTCTTCAGCGTGGACCACAGCAAGTCGATGCGTGACCAGGCCGTGCCCGGACACAACAGGTGGCACCCGGACATCCCGACTGCCGCCATGGTGAAGCCGGGAGCGGAGTTCCGCATGGAGTGCCGCGACTGGACCGACTGCCAGGTCGGCAACAACGACACCGCCAACGACGTACGCGACATCGACCTGACCATCCCTCACATGCTCAGCGGTCCGATAGGCGTGGAGGGCGCCGAACCCGGCGACCTCCTCGTCGTCGACATCCTCGACCTCGGCCCCGTGCCGCAGCAGACCGGGGACGCGGCAGGTCAGGGCTGGGGTTACACCGGCATCTTCGCCAAGGCCAACGGCGGAGGCTTCCTGACCGACTACTTCCCGGACGCCTACAAAGCGGTATGGGACTTCCACGGACAGCAGGCCGTCTCCCGCCACCTTCCCGGGATCCGCTTCACCGGAATCACCCACCCCGGGCTGTTCGGAACCGCCCCGTCCACCGAGATGCTCGCCCGCTGGAACGCCCGCGAGCAGGCGCTGATCGACACGGACCCCAACCGGGTCCCGCCGCTCGCCGTACCTCCGGACGGCACCAACGCACTCGCCGGTACGGCCACCGGAGACCTCGCCAAGCGCATCGGCGCGGAAGGCGCACGCACGGTGCCGGCCCGCGAGAACGGAGGCAACCACGACATCAAGAACTTCACCCGGGGATCGAGAGTCTTCTACCCCGTGCACGTCAAGGACGCGAAGTTGTCCGGAGGCGACCTGCACTTCAGTCAGGGCGACGGAGAGATCACCTTCTGCGGCGCCATCGAGATGGGCGGGTTCATCGACTTCCATGTCGACCTGATCAAGGGCGGCATGGAGACCTATGGCATCTCCACCAACCCCGTGTTCATCCCCGGCAACGTCGAGCCGAGGTACACGGAGTTCCTCACCTTCATCGGGATCTCCGTCGACCACGACACGGACACGAACTACTACCTCGACGCGACGCTGGCCTACCGCCGGGCCTGCCTCAACGCCGTCGAGTACTTCAAGAAGTTCGGCTACAGCGGAGAGCAGGCCTACCTGCTGCTCGGCTCGTCCCCCATAGAGGGACGCATCAGCGGCATCGTCGACATCCCCAACGCCTGCTGCTCGCTGTACGTACCTACCGCCATGTTCGACTTCGAGGTCCGTCCCAGCGCCGCCGGACCGATGAAGGCCGACCGAGGCAAGTGCGCGGTGGCCACTGCCTGACCGGACCCCGGCTGCGGCCCCCGTGGATCCGAGACGGCGGGCCGCGGCCGGGACGCGGTTAATCGCTGGCGCCGTGCCCTGGGGCGAGGCTACGGTTTCCTCGTTCCTGGGCACGGTCGTGTGCCGTTCCCGAGGAAACAGCGTCGGTACGTCGAGGAAGCAGGAGGTGAGGACATTGATGACGGTCACGGTGACGGGTGCTGCCCGCATTCACGAGTTCATCATCGTTTCCACCCCTGTGGTCTCCGGCTGACACCCACACATCTTCCGCGCGCCGAGCGCGCCGCCGGGGCCACCCTTCGAAGGGTTTCCCTTGTTCCACACCTCGCTCAACACCCCTGCCACTTCTGACGGCCGGTACGCCCTCGCTTCCTACGGCTGGGACGAAGGCCGGACCGCCGAGTTCACTCCGCACGCCGAGCAGGGTCTGCTGCCCGGCCGTGTTGTACGGGTCGACCGTGGGCAGTGCGATGTCGTCACTTCGGCAGGCGTCATTCGTGCCGACACCGAGTTCGTCGTACCCCGTGACCCGATGAAGATCGTGTGTACGGGGGACTGGGTCGCCGTCGACCCCGAAGGTGACGATCCGCGGTACGTGAGGACGTTGCTGCCGCGCCGTACCGCCTTCGTGCGCTCCACCTCCTCCAAGCGGTCCGAGGGGCAGATCCTCGCTGCCAACGTCGACCACGCGATCATCGCGGTGTCCCTCGCCGTCGAGCTCGACCTCGGCCGCGTCGAACGGTTCCTGGCGCTGGCCTGGGAGTCCGGGGCCCAGCCGGTCGTCGTCCTCACCAAGGCCGACCTGGTCCCGGACCCGGTGACGCTCGCGCATCTGGTCCAGGACGTCGAGACGAGCGCGCCCGGCGTGCCGGTCCTCACCGTCAGCGCGATGGCGGGGGACGGCCTGGACGTCCTCGTCGGCCTCGTCCGCTCCGGTACGTCCGTCCTGCTCGGCCAGTCCGGCGCGGGCAAGTCCACCCTCGCCAACGCGCTGGTCGGCGAGGACGTGATGGACGTCCGGGCCGCCCGGGACATCGACGGCAAGGGACGGCACACCACGACCACCCGCAACCTGCTGGCGCTGCCGGGAGGGGGCGTGCTGATCGACACGCCCGGCCTGCGCGGCGTGGGCCTGTTCGACGCCGGGACCGGGGTCGGGCAGGTGTTCTCCGAGATCGAGGAACTGGCCAAGGGGTGCCGGTTCGCCGACTGCGGGCACGAGAGCGAACCGGGCTGTGCGGTGTGCCTCGCGGTGGAGACCGGGGAGCTGCCCGTGCGCCGGCTGGAGAGCTACCGCAAGCTGATGCGGGAGAACCAGTGGATCGTCGCGAAGACGGACGCACGGCTCCGGTCCGAGATCAAGAAGGACTGGAAGAAGAAGGGGGCGGAGGGGAAGGCGGCGATGGAGGCGAAGCGGGGGCGGTGGCGGTAGCGCCACGTCCGATTCCCGCCGGACCCACCCCTCGCCATCGCCCACACTTGAAGGGTGATGGACGAAGACACCAGGTACGAGGCGGTGCGCAGCCGGGACGGGCGGTTCGACGGCGCGTTCTTCTTCGCCGTGCGGACCACCGGCATCTACTGCCGTCCCAGCTGCCCCGCCGTCACCCCGAAGCGGCACAACGTCCGCTTCTTCCGCACCGCCGCCGCAGCGCAGGGCTCCGGCTTCCGGGCCTGCCGCCGGTGCCGCCCGGACGCCGTGCCCGGGTCCGCCGAATGGAACGCCCGCGCCGACGTCGTCGGCCGGGCGATGCGGCTGATCGGCGACGGCATCGTGGACCGGGAAGGCGTCGGCGGCCTCGCCGACCGGCTCGGCTACAGCGCCCGCCAGGTGCAGCGGCAGCTCACCGCCGAACTCGGCGCCGGCCCGGTCGCCCTCGCCCGGGCCCAGCGCGCCCACACCGCACGCACGCTGCTCCAGACCACCGAGCTGCCGATCACGGAGATCGCGTTCGCAAGCGGCTTCGCCAGCGTGCGGCAGTTCAACGACACCGTCCGCACCGTGTACGCCACGACCCCGAGCGCCCTGCGCGAGGCGGCGCCCGGCGGCCGGGGTGCCCGCCGCGGCTCGCCGGCCGCCGGGATCCCGCTGCGGCTCGCCCACCGCGGCCCGTACCAGGCCGGACCCGTCTTCGACCTGCTGGAACGCGAGGCCGTACCCGGCGTGGAGGAGGTCACCGGCGCCCCCGGCACCCGCACCTACCGCCGGACCCTGCGACTGCCGTACGGCCATGCCGTCGTCGCCGTCGAGGAACGGACCGGTGCCGCGGCCGGCGGGGCCCGTCCCGGCGGCTGGCTCGACGCCCGGCTGCGCCTCACCGACCCGCGCGACCTGACCACCGCCGTACAGCGGCTGCGCCGGCTCTTCGACCTCGACGCCGACCCGTACGCCGTCGACGAGCGGCTCGCCGAGGACCCACGGCTCGCTCCGCTGGTCGCCGCGCGGCCGGGGCTGCGCTCGCCAGGCGCCGCGGATCCGGCCGAGGCCGCCGTACGGGCCCTGGCCGGCACCGCCGGCGCCGAGCGGCTGGTCCAGCGGTACGGCAAGGCGCTGGACGCGCCCGCGGGCAGCCTCACCCACCTCTTCCCGGAGGCCGCCGTGCTCGCCGAGGCCGAGCCGGACGGCAGCCTCGGCGCGCTCGCCGCCGCGCTCGCGGACGGCACCGTACGGCTGGACCCGGGCGCCGACCGGGACGACGCGGAGGCGGCCCTGCGGGCCCTGCCCGGGGTGGAGCCGGCGGTCGTCGCCGCGATCCGGGTCCGCGCGCTCGGCGACCCCGACGTGGCCGCGCCCGGCCTGGACATACCGGACGACTGGCGGCCCTGGCGGTCGTACGCCGTCAGACACCTGCTGGTCGAAGGAGAGCTGAGGAACTGATGGGTGTCACGTACTGGACGCGGATCGCCTCGCCGGTCGGGGAGTTGCTCCTGACGGCCGATACGGACGGGGCGTTGACGTCCCTGTCCGTCCCCGGGCAGAAGGGCGGCCGGAGCGTCGAGGCGGGGTGGCTCGCGGACGCGGGGCCCTTCCGGGCGGCCGAGGAGCAGCTCGCCGCCTACTTCGCCGGTGAACTGAAGGAATTCCAGCTGGAGTTGAGCGCGCACGGGACCGAGTTCCGGGAACGGGTGTGGGGTGCGCTGGACGGCGTTGCGTACGGGGGGACGACGACCTACGGGGAGATCGCCGCGCGGATCGGGGCGTCCAGGATGGCGGTGCGGGCGGTCGGCGGGGCGATCGGGGCGAACCCCCTGCTGATCGTGCGGCCTTGTCATCGGGTGATCGGGGCGGACGGTTCGATGACCGGGTACGCGGGGGGACTTGACCGGAAGGTGTGGCTGCTGACGCTGGAGGGAGCGGTGGGCTAGGGCGGGTGGGCGCGGCTTGAGGGAAACGGCGGGCCAGCGCCCCTCAGGGGCGCGGGGCTGAATCGATATGCGGCTCCGCCGCGTGGGCGCGACCAGCCCCCACCCACCCGCAGCCGCACCACTACGGTCACCGCCCCGCCACTCCGCCACCCGGGTGGTCCCCCGGTCAAGTTGCTGCCCCGATCGGCATCCGTGTGTCACCTTCCCCTCCAGTGGGACTCAGGAAGGGCGGGTGTGGATGGGCAAGGTCGGGCGGGTCCTCGGCGCGACGCTGCTGATCGCGATGGGCACGACGGGGCGGGCCGGTGCAGAGCCCGGCCCCTCGCTCTGGGCGGGGAGCTGGGAGACCGCGCCGTCCGGTACCGCGCCCGCGGTGCCCGGCGCCGCCTACCGCAATGTCGTTCACCTGAGCGTCGGAGGCAGCGCCCTACGGGTCCGGATCAGCAACCGGCTCGGCAGCGCACCGCTCCGCCTCGGCGCGGTCACCGTCGCGCTGCGCCAGGGCACCGGCGCCGACGCCGTACCCGGGTCGATGCGCGGCGCGACCTTCGGCGGCGCCGGCACCGCGGTCGTACCCGTCGGGCAGGACCTGGTCAGCGATCCCGTGTCGCTCGCCGCTCCGGCCGCCGCCGACCTGCTGGTCACGGTCGAGACCCCCGGCGACTCCGGTCCCGCCACCTATCACCGCGTCGCGCTCCAGACCAGCTATCTCGCCGGGCACGGCGCCGGCCGGGCCGCCGACGAGGACGGGACCGCGTACACCAGGACCACCGGGAACTGGTACTACCTCACCGGCGTCGACGTGCGCAGCGTGACCCTCGGCACCGTGGTCGCCTTCGGCGACTCCCTCACCGACGGCAACGGCTCCTCCTTCGGCGCCAACCACCGCTGGCCCGACCGCCTCGCGGAACGGCTGCGCCCCTTCCGGATCGGCGTCCTCAACGCCGGGATCTCCGGCAACCGGCTGCTGCTCGACAGCACCGGAGGACCGGGCGCCCTGAACCGGCTGGACGCCGACGGGCTGGCCCGGGCGGGTGTCCGGACCCTGGTCGTCCTCGAAGGCATCAACGACATCAAGGGCACCCCGGAGGCCACCGACCCCGGTGACTTCGTGCGCGCGTACCGGACGATCGTGGCCCGCGCCCATGCGCGCGGGATCCGGGTCGTGGGCGCGACGCTCACGCCGTACGCGGGGTTCAGCGGCTACACCGAGGCCCGGGAGGCGGTACGGCAGCGGGTCAACGCGCTGATCCGCACCCGGCACGTCTTCGACGCGTACGTCGACTTCGACGCCGTCGTCCGCGACCCGGAGCAGCCGACGCGGATCCGGCCCGCCTACGACCCCGGCGACCACCTGCACTTCAACGACGCCGGCATGCGCGCCCTGGCCGCCGCCGTCCGGATCGTCGACCTGCTCTGAGCCCTCAGCCGCCCCGGACCACCGCCACCAGCCAGCCCGCCGTGATCAGCAGGCAGGCGAACAGCTCGGCCAGCACGCTGGAGCCGCCCGCGTCCATCGTCGTGCGCAGCGCGGCCAGTGCCTCGGCGCGGCGGCCGAGGCGGAGGCGTTCGTGCAGGTAGATACCGGCCATGAAACCGGGGATCGCGCCGACCACGGGGAGCAGCACGAAGCCGAGGACGGCGCCGGTACCGGCGTACACGCCCATGCGGGGGGTGGCGCCGCTCGCCCGCAGCCGGCGCGGCGGCAGGATCCAGCGGACCACCTGGGCGAGCAGGAGGACGAGCGTGGCGCCGACCAGGACCACCCAGGCCACCGGGCGCGGGTCGTACAGCGCCCACCACAGCACCGCGGCCCACACCAGCCACGAACCCGGCACACCGGGCACCAGTACTCCGCACAGGCCGAGCACCAGCACCAGGCCGACCAGCAGGAGTTCCCCTGCTCCCATCTGCCCAGAGTGCCGCGCGCGTCAGTCCCGGGCCACCCAGCCCCGCTCGTAGGCGTGCCAGCCCAGTTGCAGCCGGGTCGTCACCCCGGCCAGCTCCATCAGCCGCTTCACCCGGCGCTGCACGGTCCTCAGGCCCAGGTCGAGCTGTTTGGCCACGCTCACGTCGGTCAGCCCGGCCAGCAGCAGGGACAGCACCTCCAGATCGGTGGCGTCGGGGGCGTCCGGCTGTTCCTCGGTCACCCCGGACGTGCCGAGGCGGAGCGGCAGCGCGGTCCGCCACACCGACTCGAACAGTTCGAACAGCAGCTCCAGCAGGCCGCTGGCGTGCACCACCACCGCGGCGGGCTCCGAGGTCTGCGAGGTGAGCGGGACCATCGCGAGGGCGCGGTCCGCCACCACCAGTTTGGTCGGGACCCGGTCCACCACCCGCACCTGCTCGTCCCGGCCCAGCGCCGCCGTCAACTCCGTGATCCCGTGCGGCAGGTCGAGCACCGCGCGCTCCACCACCACCCGGTAGCGCACCCCCCGGCCGGCCGCCTGCTCCTCCGCCTCGTTCTCCGTCCCGGAGACCACCATCGGGGTGCCGGTGACCAGCGCGCACACCTCGTCGCCGGCACCCAGCTGGAGCTGGAGGAACCGCTGGGCGACGGCCGGGGCGCCGGTCACCACCTCCACCAGGTCGTGCACCGCCGGCTCGGCGGCCGCCGCCCGGTACTCCTCGGCCAGCAGCGCCGCCGCCAGCTCCGCCTTCTCCAGCTCGTGCCGCTGCTGGGTGAGCAGCGCGCCCAGCGCCACCCCGGGCGGCGCCGCCACCCAGCGGCCCGGCCGGCCCGAGGACTGGGCCGCGAGGCCGTGCCGCTCCAGCCGGCGCAGCGCGTGTTCGGTGTCCGGCTCGGCCAGCGTCAGGCGCCGCGCCAGATCGGGCACGTCGGCCGCGCCCACGGACACCAGCGTCCGGTACGCCGACTCGTCCCTCTCGTCCAGACCGAGCGCTGCCAGCATCGACCCGCGTTCCTCCCTCGCAGTCGGGCACCATGGCGGGAACCGGCCACGGCGCAAACCCGCCGCCGCACATCATCGCCGTACCGGCGGTCACTCTGCCAAGATCACGTCACCGCAGCACCTTCACAGGGGTCCGGATCCGCGATTCACAGCTGGCCGCAAGGAACGCCCGTCACAATCTGGCCTCCGGCCGACGCCACCGCGTCCGGCCGTGCGAACGGTGACCCGGGCCCATGACGCGCGTACGCGCAGGGGATCCGGGGCCGGGTCACTCAGGTGTCGCCGGGTGGTTCTCCCGTGGGGGGTGGGACCACCCGGCGACTCACACGTGTCATCCGTACCGTCCGTGCCGCCCGTACCGTCTCTCCCACGCGTGTCGTCGACCCCTTTTCCTCGCACGGGTGTTCAGCGCGTCCCTCGACGCGCCGTTCGAGACCGGGTCGTGTGCGGGATTTTCCTGATGCCCCGTTTTCATCCGGCCCGCGCGGTGGACAATTAGGGGCATGAGCCAGCCAGGGGGTAGGCCCGCCCGTCATGAGGACGACTGGTGGGGGCAGTTGTACGACGACTCCACGGAGGACACCGGCCCCACGGCCGCACCCGATTCCCTGGACGACCGCTTCGCCTCGGCGAAGAACACGGTGGCGGGACGGGGACGGCGGGGGGTCGCCGGGGAGCCGGGCGCCGATCCGGTCCCGCCGGCCGTGCCGGTGCAGCCGGGCCCGTCCGGCCCCCCGGCCGCGCCGGTCCCGCCGGCCGCTCGGCTGCCGTCGCCCGGCCCGACGGCCCCGCCGGCCGTGCCGCCGCCGGCCGTGCCCGCGCAACGCGCGCCCGCCGCCCCCACCGAGGCACCGGGCGGGAACACCGCCCATGTCCGCAAGCCCTGGCCGTGGGACGAGGAGGACCAGGAGTACCCGGAGGCGGACGACGACGCCTGGGCGGACTCGCACCCCGCCACCCGCCCCGACCTGGCCACGCTCCCGCCGCACTCCGCCCCGGCCGCCGCCCCGGTCTCCTCCGTGGACTACGTCGGCTCCGGCCCGCCCACCTACGACGCCGAACCCACCGCCCTGCCCGCCGCCGACCCCGACGAACTCGACGACCTGGTCGCCGACACCGTGCTGGACGGCGCCCGCTACGGCACCTGCACCCTGCGGGCCGTCTCCCAGCGCGGCGACTCCGCCCGGTACCGGGGCGAGCCGCGCCGCGACGCCCTGCTCACCGCCCGGTTCGGCTCCGGCGACCAGGCGCTGCTCCTGGTCGCGATGGCCACCGGCGCCCGGGCCACGCCCGGCGCGCACCGGGCCGCCGCCGAGGTCTGCGAGTGGATCGCCCGGGCGGTGGGCCGCAGCCACCAGCGGCTCACCGAGGACATCCAGGCCGCCCGGCGCGGCGACCTCAAGTCCGGGCTGCACCGGCTCACCGACCGCAGCCTCGGCAAGCTCCGCGCCAGCGCCGCCGAACAGGGCGTCGCCGTCGAGGAGTACGCGGCCAGCCTGCGCTGCCTGCTCATCCCCGCCCACCCCCAGTGCCGTACCCGGGTCTTCTTCGGGGTCGGGGAGGGCGGGCTGTTCCGGCTCCGCGACGGCGAGTGGCAGGACATCGAACCGCAGGTCGACACCGACTCCGTCGGCGAGGCCGTGGTCGGCTACGGTTCGCCGCCCGCCGAGACCCCGGAGGGCGACCGGCTCACCATGGACCTCGGCATCCCGACCCCGCCGAGCCCCTACGAACCGGCCCCCGAACCGCCCCGCGATCCCTTCCTCTTCCGGGCCTCGGTAGCCCGCCCGGGTGACGCCCTGGTGATGTGCAGCGGCGGGTTCGCCGACCCGCTGCGCGGCGAACCCGCCCTCTGCGCCTACCTGGCCCGACGCTGGTCCGGCCGTACCCCGCCGGGCCTCGCCGCGTTCCTCGCGGACGCCCAGGTACGGGTGAAGGGCTACGCCGACGACCGTACGGCGGCGGCCGTCTGGGAGGCGTGACGCCGGTCCCTGTGCGTGGATGGGAGGTATCCGCTCGCAGGGAAGGGGCACCCGTCCGTCATGGCCAAGCAGAACGTCGCCGAGCAGTTCGTCGACATCCTCGTCCGCGCCGGAGTACGCCGCCTCTACGGCGTCGTCGGCGACAGCCTCAACCCGGTGGTCGACGCCGTCCGCCGTAACTCCGCCATCGACTGGATCCACGTCCGCCACGAGGAGACCGCCGCCTTCGCGGCCGGCGCGGAGGCCCAGGTCACCGGGAAGCTGGCGGCCTGCGCCGGCTCCTGCGGCCCGGGCAACCTGCACCTCATCAACGGCCTGTACGACGCCCACCGTTCGATGGCCCCGGTGCTCGCCCTCGCCTCGCAGATCCCGTCCAGCGAGATCGGTCTCGGCTACTTCCAGGAGACCCACCCCGACCGGCTCTTCCAGGAGTGCAGCCACTACAGCGAGCTGATCTCCAGCCCCAAGCAGATGCCCCGGCTGATCCAGACCGCCATCCAGCACGCGGTCGGCCGCAGCGGGGTGAGCGTGGTGAGCCTGCCGGGCGACATCGCCGACGAGCCCGCCCCGGAGCATCCCGTCGAGAGCGCGATCGTCACCTCCCGGCCCACCGTCCGCCCCGGGGACGAGGAACTCGACAAGCTGGTCGCGATGATCGACGCGGCGGACAAGGTGACGCTGTTCTGCGGCAGCGGCACGGCCGGCGCGCACGCGGAGGTCATGGAACTCGCCGGGAAGATCAAGTCCCCGGTGGGCCACGCCCTGCGCGGCAAGGAGCACATCCAGTACGACAACCCGTACGACGTCGGCATGAGCGGACTGCTCGGCTACGGCGCCGCCTACGAGGCCACCCACGAGTGCGACCTGCTGATCCTGCTCGGCACCGACTTCCCGTACAGCGCCTTCCTCCCCGACGACGTGCAGATCGTCCAGGTCGACGTGCGCCCCGAGGTGCTGGGCCGCCGGTCCCGTCTCGACCTCGCCGTGTGGGGCGACGTACGCGAGACGCTGCGCTGTCTGGTGCCGCGGGTGCGGACCAAGGAGAACCGGCGGTTCCTCGACCGGATGCTCAAGAAACACGCGGACGCGCTGGAGGGGGTGGTGAAGGCGTACACCCGGAAGGTCGAGAAGCACGTCCCGATCCACCCCGAGTACGTGGCCTCCGTACTGGACGAACTCGCCGACGAGGACGCGGTGTTCACGGTCGACACCGGCATGTGCAACGTCTGGGCCGCCCGGTACATCACGCCCAACGGCCGCCGCCGGGTGATCGGTTCCTTCTCGCACGGCTCGATGGCCAACGCGCTGCCGATGGCGATCGGCGCGCAGTTCACCGACCGGCGGCGCCAGGTCGTGTCGATGTCCGGGGACGGCGGCTTCGCCATGCTGATGGGCGACTTCCTGACGCTCGTGCAGTACGACCTGCCGGTGAAGGTCGTCCTGTTCAACAACTCGGTGCTCAGCATGGTCGAGTTGGAGATGCTGGTCGCGGGCCTGCCCTCGTACGGCACCACCAACGTCAACCCCGACTTCGCCGCCGTCGCCCAGGCCTGCGGTGCCTACGGGGTGCGGGTCGAGAAGCCCCGGCAGCTCGCCGGTGCGCTGAAGGACGCCTTCAAGCACAAGGGCCCGGCCCTCGTCGACGTCGTCACCGACCCCAACGCGCTGTCCATCCCGCCGAAGATCAAGGCCGACATGGTCACCGGCTTCGCCCTCTCCGCGTCCAAGATGGTCCTGGACGGCGGCGTGGGCCGGATGGTCCAGATGGCCCGCTCCAACCTGCGCAACATGCCGAGGCCGTAGTTCAGCCCTCGACCGGCACCCACTGGCGGACGCCGTTCACGAAGCCGTACCAGTACTCCGGCAGGCCCTTGATGGAGCTGGTGCGGAACGGCCGGCCGTGGTCGTCGATCCGGACCGTGCCGGAGCGGCCCTGTGACGACCAGTCCAGTTCGAGGTACCAGCGGCAGTCGCAGCCCTCGGTGCGCGCGTTGACGCGCAGTACCTCCGGGTCCGTGGACGAGACCCGGTAGGGCAGCCGCATGGTCGAGACGGTCTGCCCGTCCGGGCCCTCACCGGCCACCGGGCGGGCGAGGGGGCGGTCCTTGTCCAGGTCGACGTCGAAGTAGCGCGGGGTGAGCCCGCCGCCGCAGCCGTCGGCCATCGAGTAGGCGATGCCGGGTGCGGGCGCGGAACGGCCGACGACACGCACCCGCAGGTCCTCCAGGACGACGGCCGTGGACGAGCGGCCCTGCACGGAGATCTGGACGATCGTGTCGCGGCCGTGCACCGCGTTCTGGGTGGCCGCCCAGGTGCCGGCGTCCTGCGGGACGGGCGGCGGCGGCACCTGCGCCGGCTGCTTGTCGATGACGTAGTCGTGGTCGCAGCCCAGCTCCCAGACCTGGGAACCGGCGGTCCAGGCGAGCGGGACACCGGTCGGGGCGGGGGCGGTGGGCGTGCTCGGGGCGGAGGACGAGGGGGTCCTGCTGCCGTGCGGCGTAGGGGACGGCGAGCGGTGGCCGGGCGAGCCGGAGTCGTCCGGTGCCGGGCCGGTGGGTGTGGGGTCGTGGCGCCGGGCGTCGCCGGCGGCGGTCGTGGGGGAGGAACCGGGGGACCGGGCCGAGGTGCCGGCGGGCGGCCGGTCGTCCGAGGGGGCGATCAGGCTGCCCAGCGTCACCAGGAGGACGACGGCCACGGCCGAGCCGACCAGGGTGCGGCGACGGCGGTACCAGGGGCGGGGCGTGGGCGTAGGCCCGGACTGCGGTGCCGGGTCCGCTCCGCTCCCGGCCGCGGTTTCCGGCTCCCGGGTCCCGGTGTTCTCCGTCGTCCGCGGTCGCTGCCGTGCCGCCACCGCCCGTAACCAGCGCTCGTGGAGTTCGAGCCGTTCCTCCGGGGTCGCCCCGCAGAACGCGGCCAGGCGTTCGACCGGAGCGAAGTCCAGCGGCACCGCCTCGCCCGCGCAGTAGCGGTGCAGGGTGGAGGTGTTCATGTTCAGCCGGCGGGCCAGGGAGCCGTAACTCCGGTCCGTACGGTCCTTCAACTGCCGCAGCAGCGCCGCGAACTCCTCGACGTCCTCGCGCACGGGCACCTTCCCCCGGTCGTCCGTATCCCAGGCACTCATATACCTGCACGTCAGCAGGGCTGGGATGGTTCCAGGGCGGCGGAACGGGCGGTGGCCGTTGCGGTGGCCGCAGGTGACCGCCGATGCTTCTGGTGTCGCACCGACCAGGGCCGGACCGACCAGCCGGCGCCGTCCGCGGCATCCCACACCCATGCACCGATCCAACGGGGGACCACCCATGCCCAAGCGCACCCGAGCAGGCGCGCTCACCGTACTCGCCGGCGCCGCACTGGCCGTAGGCACCACGCTCGCCGTCCCGGCGGCGGCCGCCCCGAGGGCGCCCGGCTTCCTCGCGGCGGCCGACCTGCCGCCGCACCCGAGCTCGTCCTGGACGGCCGGCAAGGTCACCGCGGGCGTGCCGGAGGCGGTCAGGCAGGACACCTGCCTGGGCGTCGCCCTCGGCGGCGGACGGAACACCTGGTACCGGGAGTTCCGGACCGATCTCGACACCAGCGCCCGTCAGGTCAGCGTCGAACTGGCCGGTGTCGGCGCGGCGAAGGGCCGGGTCGCGAAGCTGGACGAGGACATCGTGTCCTGCGCGGACCGGATCGAGATGGAGGACCCGGAGATCCGGGCCGCCTTCCAGGACCACGGCGACCTGCCCGTCGGGGACGGCGCCCATGTCTACGCCCTGCACACCGAGACCTCCTGGGGCGCCAGTGACATCCGGCTGCTGTCGCTCGGGCGGGAGGGGAGCACCGTGACGGTCGTGGACTGGGGGCAGCTGGGCGGCTTCCAGGACGCGCCGGTGAAGGCGTTCAAGAAGACGACCACCACGGCCGTCAACAAGCTCCATTGAAAGACGGGGGCCGTCCTCCCGCTCGGGGGAGGGGAGGACGGCCCCGACAGCCACCACGTACCGACCAAGCGCACAAGACCAGACACAGAAGACCAGACACAGAAGACCAAGCACAGAAAACGGGGAATCAGACATGAGCACCAAGACCCGCACCGTCCTCACCGCCGGTGTGCTCGCCGTGGCCCTCGGGCTCGGCGTCACCGCCCAGGCCTCGGCCGGCGCCCCGCGCAGCGTCGGCGGCGACCCGTCCGACAACCTCACCCGGATCGCCGACTTCTACGGCGCCTACATCGACGCCGAGAGCGACCCGGACGGAAGCGGCGACCTGCCGACCGCGCTGCGCGCCTACTACATCGCCCCGACCTACCTGAAGCAGCTGGCGGCCTGGGAGGACCGGGAGCACGCCGACGGGGTGCTGCGGGCCCAGAACACCCCGCTCAAGTGGAAGGTCACCGACAACGGCACGGCGAAGAACCGCACCGAGGCCGTCATCACCCTCACCTGGAGCCGCAACACGACCACGAAGCTGTTCGTCGACATGAGCCGCGGCTCCCACAAGATCGTTCACATCGGCACCAAGGGCCTCGGAGGCAAGTAGGCGGAAGGTCGGGATTCGGCCAGGTTCGTCGGTGCCGTGGACCGCGTGAATCAGCTCGGGGGGTTGTGCGAGGGGCTGTTTCACGCCGGGTCCCCGGCACCGTTGGCGCGTACGGGACGGTCCGGGAGGCGACGTACGGGCCGGGGCCGGTTCAGGACATGGCCGAACACCCGGTCGTCATCGGCGTGACATGACTGGCCCGTGCCCGAGCGGGCAAGGATCCCCGTGAACGTGTTCGATCAGGAGGGGATCCGGCAACAGCGTGCGGGCGGGGGTCATGAACAGTCAGGCACGAGGGGGCGGTCCCGTGGCCATCGGGGCCTCCTCGGCGCAGACGGCGGGGGAAGAGACCGACACGACGGAACGGGGACACCCGTCACAGCTCAGGCGGCGGCTGGGGCGGTCGGATCTGCGGTCGGTGCCCGAGGCGCGCCGGGAACTGCGGGAACTGCTACGCCACTGGGGGAAACCGGGCCGCTCGGAGATCGCGGAACTGCTCACCAGTGAACTCGTCACCAACGCTCTCGTCCACACCGACCGCGAGGCCGTGCTCACGGCCGTCGTGGGACCCAGTCAACTGCGCGTGGAGGTACGGGACTTCGTGGGCCGTCGGCCGCGCGTGCGCGCCCCGGACACCGGGGACGGCACCCACGGCCGGGGCCTGGTCCTGGTCGACTCCCTCGCGGACGCCTGGGGCGTCCAGCCGCACGAGGTGGGCAAGTCGGTGTGGTTCGAACTGGACGCGGACGCCGCCTGACGGCGCCTTGGCACAACGGGACGGGGGCGTGACCCTGAAGGTCACGCCCCCGTCCCGAGGTGCCGTCCGGCAGCAGAAGATCAGCCGAACTGCTGCTCAAGGTCCTTGAGCTTGCGCTCCAGGGAGTCCAGGCGCGGCAGCGCCATTGTGTCGTCCTCCGCGGTCAGGTCGACCGTGATCGGGTCAGACCCTTTGCGGACGGGCTGGAGGGAGGGCCGCTGGCGTACGGGCAGCTGCTCCGGCGCCGATATGGCAGGCTCCGCAGTGGGCTGGGAGGCGCGCTCGACCTGGTGCTGCACCTCGTCCTGCCGGCCGCGTCCGACGAAGCCCCGGTGGCCCCGGCTTATGGCCTTGAGCTGGGCCCGCTCCAGACGGTCGTGCTCGCGGCGGCGCATCCGGTTCGTCTCCTTCTGCCGCTTGTCCTCGCGCACCTCGTCGACCGCCTCGTCCAGGCTGCGCACACCCTCCAGAAGCATCAGCGACCAGGCCCTGTAGGTCTCACGGGGAGCCCGCAGCCAGCGCACGATCCGGATCTGCGGCAGCGGACGCGGCACCAGACCCTGCTCACGCAGGGCGGCCTTGCGGGTCTGCTTCAGCGCGCGGTCGAAGAGGACGGCCGCGGACAGTGACATGCCGGCGAAGAACTGGGGAGCGCCCGCGTGGTCGATACCCCTGGGCGCGTGCACCCAGTTGAACCAGGCAGCGGCGCCGGCGAACGTCCACACGAGTATCCGGGAGCCGAGGGCCGCGTCACCGTGGCTCGCCTCGCGCACCGCGAGGACGGAGGAGAACATCGCCGCGCCGTCCAGGCCGAACGGCACCAGGTACTCCCAGCCGTCGGAGAGGCCGAGGTTCTCCTGGCCGAAGCCGACCAGGCCGCGGAACGAGAGGGCCGCGGCGACCGCCGCGGAGCAGAACAGGAGCGCGTAGGAGACGGTGCCGTATATGGCCTCCTTGCGCCTGCGGCGCTCCTCGCTACGCTCCCACGAGTCGTCCTTCGCGTGCTCCCCGCCGGACCGCTTGGAGCGCGCAAGCACCGCCACCGCGACCAGCATGCCCAGGAGCAGTACGGCGCCAGGAAGCAGCCAGTTCAGCGATATGTCGGTCAGTCTCATCTAGGGGTCCCTTGCATTGGGATAGGGCGTATCGCCCGCCATAGTGGCCCAATCCCGTCGGCCCTCAGGGGGTTTCGGGGCAAGAGACCGCCAAGGAAGTGCAAGGGGTTGCCCCAGGGCGGCATTCTGCTCGAACTGCCGCGTGAGGGGCGGGAGTTGAGTTCGAGTAAGAGTACCCATACGGGTGGTTCCTCGGAAAGTTCCTGCGGCAAGTGAGGAAGTTGTGAATTCCCTGTCGACGCAAGGGTGATCCCGCCCTCGGTGATCTTAGTGGATCCCGGGGGGTGCTCGATGCCGGGCGGGGGGCGGGGGGGGGCGCAGGGCGCCGCCGCCGCCCGGGGTTTTGGGGGCCGCGCGGCGTCGCAGGGGCGCCGGGCGGGGGGGCCGG